>JAIXWS010000020.1 GCA_027491165.1 Sphingobacteriales bacterium
ATTCTACCCCACTTCCTTCCGTATTTTTTCAATACCTTCGCCCACATTTCAAAACTAAATTTTTAGCTTTTCTACAATGAAAAAAATCTTTTTAATGATTGGTGCAGCCCTAATGCTGCATACTGCCAAAGCCGACGAGGGCATGTGGATTCCTTCGCTCATTGGCAAAAACTATGAGGAAATGAAACGCCTTGGGCTAAAGCTCAGCAAAGAAGACTTGTATAGCATCAACAATGCTAGCCTTAAGGATGCCGTAGTGCAATTTGGCGGTGGCTGTACTGGCGAAATCATCTCTTCTAAAGGATTGTTACTCACCAATCACCACTGTGGATATGGTGCAATTGCCGCCCTCAGCAGCGTAGAAAAAAACTACCTCGATAATGGTTACTGGGCCAAAAACCAAAGCGAAGAATTACCTGCAAAAGGCATCACGGCTTTGTTCTTGCTCAACATCAGCGATGTAACGGCACAAATCAATGCGGCTGTAGGTACTGCCAAAGGTGCTGAAGCATCTAAGTTAATGAGTGCCGAAATCAAGAAAATCGAAAAAGAAGCCAACAAAGACGGTAAGTTGGTAGCCAATGTTAAAGAATACTTCAATGGCAACCAGTACTTATTGCTGACCTATAAAAAATACACAGACGTTCGTTTTGTAGCTGCTCCGCCTAAATCTTTAGGTAAATATGGTGGCGATACTGACAACTGGATGTGGCCACGTCATACTTCAGATTTCTCTATCTTTCGTGTATATGCCAATAAGGATAATGAGCCTGCAGAATTTTCGAAAGATAATGTGCCTTTCAAACCCAAAAAACATTTCCCTGTTTCTATCAAAGGCAATAAGGAAAAGGATTTTGCGATGATTATGGGTTATCCTGGTCGCACCAACCGCTACGAAGTTTCGTATGGTATTGATATCGCTATCAACGAATCAAACCCAGCTGTGGTAGACATCCGCACTGAGCGTTTGGCTATTATGAAAAAACACATGGATGCCAACAAAGTCGTGTATCTTCAATTGACTTCTCGCTATGCAAGCATCGCCAATTATTGGAAGTATTTTATTGGTCAAACCGAACAATTGAAAAGATTAAATGTAGTGGGTCAAAAAACCAAGGAAGAAGCGGCATTTACCCAATGGTCGGTAGCTAAAAATGCGGGCTACAATACCCTTATCAGCGATTATGCCAAAATGTATGCCGATTACAAACCCTATGCTAAGCATGCTACATATTATACTGAAGCTTTCCGTGCAACTGCATTAGCGCGTATTGCTGCTGCTGCCGAACCTCTTGAAAAAGCTTTGAAAGCTGAAGTATCCAAAGATTCTATCGATAAATTGGTGAAAAATTTAAAAATGGCTCGTCAATTTATTTTGGCGGATTATGTGCCTGTGGTAGACAAAGAGCTTTTTGCTGCAATGACCTTGATGTACTACAACAATGTAGATAAAAATCAATTGCCTAATATTTACGAGCAGGTAATCTTAAATGGCGCAGGCAACGAAACTGTTGCAGAAAGCATCAATGCTTACACTAAGTATGTCTACAAAAACACGCAATTGTTGGATAGCGCTAAATTCGAAGCTTTCGTAGCGACCCCTACTTATGCCACTTTTAAAAACGAACCTGCCATTCAATATGCCGTGAGTTTTGTCCGCAATTTCGATAAAAACTTCATGCCTAAGATAGAGGCGATGAACAAAGAAAAAAGAGAATTAAGCAAGCAATATGCAAAAGGCTTAATGGAAATGAAGAAGGGGCAGTTGTTTTACCCAGATGCCAACTCAACTATGCGTGTAAGCTACGGCCAAGTTTTGGCTTATGAGCCTCAAGATGCTGTGTATTACAAGCATTTTACCACCTTTGATGGTTTGATGGCCAAATACAAAGCAGGTGATGATGAATTTGATCTACCACAACAATTGCTAGATATGTACCAAAAGAAAGATTATGGTATGTATGCCGATGCTGATGGCACTTTACACACTTGCTTCATCACCAACAATGACATCACAGGAGGCAACTCTGGTAGCCCAGTGTTCAACGCTAAGGGCGAATTGATTGGTTGTGCATTTGATGGCAACTGGGAAGCAATGAGTGGTGACATAGCTTTTGACAAAAAGTACAAACGCACCATTGTTGCTGATATTCGTTTTATCCTGTACCTCATTGATAAAATGGGCGGTGCTCATAACCTAATTGAAGAGATGGATATTCGTAAATAAATCACGATTCCATTCTCATTAAAATCGCGAACCTAATCAGGTTCGCGATTTTTTTTTGCCTACTGGTTTCTGCTTGAAAAATGTAAAAAAAGGGAAACAAAATTGTTAAATACTTAAGTGTTATTGAGCATTCTAAAGAACATGAATACAGTTTAGATTTATTAACTTTACGAAGCTATTCAGACCTTACAATACAAGCTGGAGACAACAATTATTATTCATCGTTTGACCCATTTGGAAACACAAATAATTGGTGCGAAAAGGAGAAAAATGTTATGATTTCAAAGGATTTAGGGATTGAAGAACTAATTGAAGTAAAAAATTTGATAAAATAATCAATACGCTAACGTCATTGCGAGGAACGAAGCAATCTTCAACTAGCCAACAAAATGCATTACGGAGGATATGTCTATATATTATGCAGCAACAACCAACATGTGTTGTACGTTGGCGTTACTTCAAATTTGCGCAAAAGAATACACGAACACAGAGAAAAGCATTTTCCGAAAAGCTTTACAGCTAAATACAATTGCAATATATTGGTCTATTATTGCTTCTTCGAAAGAATTGATTTAGCTATTATAGAAGAAAAAAGAATCAAAGGAGGTAGCCGCAAAGCTAAGATTGATTTAATTGACTTAATCAATCCAGAATGGAGGGATTTATGGATGGATGTGAAGGAATGGGATTAAATAAGATTGCTTCGTGCCTCGCAATGACGTAGCGAATAAAATGGGCGGTGCTCATAACCTAATTGAAGAGATGGATATTCGTAAATAAATCACGATTCCATTCTCATTAAAATCGCGAACCTAATCAGGTTCGCGATTTTTTTTATGTAAATAAAGGTTTAGTTTTAGCTCCTTAATTGTACCCTTAATAAACCGCATGTCTAATCGTCGTTCCTTTATACAAAAAGCAGCAATTGCCTCGGTGGCCTTTGCTCTTGACCCTTTTAAAAATATTGCTGCTGCGCCCGAAAGGAATGTAGCTGTACAAAAACCCATCGTGCTATCCACCTGGCGTTTTGGTATTCAAGCCAATGAAGCAGCTTGGAAAATATTAAGCAAAAATGGTCGTGCACTAGACGCTGTGGAAGCGGGTGTGCGTGTACCCGAAGCAGACCCCAACGAACGCAGTGTGGGCTATGGTGGCCGGCCCGATAGAGATGGACGAGTAACTCTTGATGCCTGCATTATGGACGAAAATGCCAATATCGGATCGGTAGCTTGTTTAGAATACATCAAGCATCCCATTTCGGTGGCCCGTGCCGTCATGGAAAAAACACCGCATGTAATGTTGGTGGGCGAAGGGGCCTTACAATTTGCGCTTGCGCAAGGTTTTCCAAAAGAAAATCTATTGGTAGAAGCTTCTGAAAAGGAATGGAAAGAATGGCTAAAAACAAGTAAATACGAACCCAAAGCGAATATCGAAAACCACGATACCATTGGCATGATTGCCCTTGATGCACAAGGAAATTTATCAGGTGCCTGTACTACAAGCGGTATGGCCAACAAAATGCATGGCCGCGTAGGCGATTCTCCCATTATTGGTGCCGGACTTTATGTGGATAATGAAATAGGTGCTGCAACCGCCACTGGTCATGGCGAGGAAGTCATTCGAATTGCGGGCTGTCATTTAGTGGTAGAATTAATGCGGCAAGGTAAAACGCCCCAAGTGGCTTGCGAAGAAGCAGTAGCCAGAATTATCAAACTCACGAAACAAAGAAATAAGCCCCTAAAAGACATACAAGTTGGATTTATTGCTTTGGATAAAAATGGCCGACATGGCGCCTATTGTATCCAAGGTGGTTTTAACTTTGCACTGAATGATTCATCGGGCAACCGATTAATCGATGCTGATTATTCATTAAAGTAATTGGAGATGAACGCACAATTAGAGATAGCTTGCTTCGACCTTGAGTCGGTCATCATTGCCGATGCCGCCGGGGCAGATAGAATAGAAATATGCGATCATCTTGCCGAAGGAGGCACCACACCATCTTGGGAAATGGTTCTTGAGGCAAAAGACCGAATAAAAACGGATTTGTTTGTGATGATTCGACCACGCGGTGGTGACTTTTGCTACAACGAAGATGAATTTGAACAGATGAAAAATGACATTGTGATGTTCAAAAGACTGGGGGTACAAGGTTATGTTTTTGGGATTCTAACCAAAGATCATGAAGTCGATATCGAGCGCAATAAAGATTTGATAGCATTTGCCCATCCATTTCCCTGTACTTTTCATCGTGCATTCGACCGCACAAAAGACGTTTATCAATCCCTAGAGACAATTATCAGTTTAGGTTTTCAAACCATACTTACATCGGGTGCAGCAGAAAATGTGCTTGATGGTATGAATACCTTAAAAGTTTTGGTAAACAAGGCTAATGGCAGAATTGCCATTATGCCCGGAGGAGGACTTCGCTCCTCCAATATTGCCCTTATCAAAAAGAAAACTGCGGCGCATTACTTTCATTCTTCAGCAATAGTTGACGCCAGCTTGCAAGCCGACCATCAAGAAATTCAACTGTTGAAAAAAGAACTAAAATAGGGAAATGAAATTACTTTTTAACCTAGCGATTGTACTTGCCTTCTCTATGTGTTATAGCCAATGGGGAAAAGACCAATCGGCTTTTATAGGTTCCATGGAATATGAAATCTTTTTCAACCCAGCCCTACGCAATAGCAATACCCTTAGTCACCCTATTATAATTGCTGGTTTTCTGGGGCAGCTAGCATTACTCCTAGCATCCTTTCCCCTTAAATACGCAAAGCATTTGCACCTAATAAGCTGCGGACTATTAAGCATTGTGCCTTTCATCATTTTACTTGCGGGTTGCTTATCTAGAAATGTATACATGATCCTTTCAACCATTCCTTTTTGTACACTGGTACTTTTATACTACCGCACTTTCTACCCTCGCACTTAGCCTTTAGTGAAATACTAAAACAAAATACCGAATTTATGTTTTCATAAATCCGGCACTTTGTTTATTGTAAAAAATATTTAATTTGGATAGACTTAATGATTACGCATCACCACCATACCATCAAATACATCGATCAACACGGGTTTGCTTTTATCGATTGTTCCCCCAATTATTTTTTTGCTCAGCAAATTGATGATTTCTTTTTGAATAACCCGCTTTAATGGTCGGGCACCATATTGAGGGTCGAAACCATTTTCAACCAAATAATCAAGAGCATAATCAGAAAACTCAAGCTCAATACCTTGTTTGCTCAATTGCTTTTTAATGGCATTAAGCTGTATTTTGATAATTCCTTTTATTTCTTTGCGCATTAGGGGGTGAAACATAATTACATCATCCACGCGGTTTAAAAACTCAGGACGTAAGGTTTGGCGCAACAAATCCATTACTTGCACTTTGGTAGTCTCCACTACATCTTCAAGATTTGTTTCGTTTACTTCCTCAAAGTTCTGTTGGATAATATGACTGCCCATATTACTAGTCATAATCACAATCGTATTCTTAAAGTTAACTACCCTTCCTTTATTATCGGTTAATCGACCGTCATCAAGTACTTGCAATAAAACATTAAAGGTATCGGGATGCGCTTTTTCGATCTCATCCAAAAGCACTACAGAATAGGGTTTGCGGCGAACGGCTTCAGTTAATTGTCCCCCTTCATCATAGCCCACATATCCAGGAGGCGCACCCACCAATCGGCTCACGCTATGCTTTTCTTGATATTCGCTCATATCGATACGCGTCATCATAGTTTCGTCATCAAAAAGCACTTCGGCTAAAGCTTTGGCCAATTCTGTTTTACCCACACCGGTTGTACCCAAAAAAATAAAAGAACCAATCGGTTTTCGCGGATCTTGTAGGCCGGCTCTACCGCGGCGTATGGCATCAGCAACAGCGGTAATCGCTTCTTCTTGACCAACAACTTTTTGATGCAATTCATCTTCAAGATTCAATAATTTTTCACGCTCACTTTGCAACATCCTTTGTACAGGAATACCTGTAGCTTTGGCTACATTTTCGGCAATATCATCTGCACTCACTTCTTCTTTCAACAGTCTTTTGTGCTGGCTATCCATCTCATCAAGCTGGGCCGTTAAGTCAGCCATTATTTTTTCTTCTTCCTGCACTTTACCGTATCGTATCTCAGCCACTTTACCATAATCGCCTTCCCGTTCGGCACGCTCTGCTTCTTGGCGGTATTGTTCAATTTGGTTCTTTGATTGGTTGATTTTATCCACCAATTCCTTTTCATTCATCCATTTAGCTTTGAGTGTATCGCGCTGTACTGTAAGCAATGAAATTTCCTGCGATAAGCTCTTTAATTTTTCTGTATCATTCTCTCTTTTAATGGCTTCGCGCTCAATTTCCAATTGACGAATACGACGTTCTAATTCATCCAATTCTTCAGGCATGGAGTTCATCTCTAATTTCAACTTGGCGGCAGATTCATCAATAAGATCAATGGCTTTGTCAGGCAGAAAACGGTCGGTAACATAGCGCATGGATAATTGCACTGCGGCAATAATGGCTTCGTCTAAAATCCGCACCTGATGATGACTTTCGTAGCGGTCTTTCAAACCTCTCAATATGGAAATGGCATCGTCTTCGCTAGGCTCGTCCACCATTACCTTTTGGAATCTGCGTTCAAGGGCTTTATCCTTTTCAAAATATTTTTGATATTCATTTAAAGTGGTTGCACCAATAGCACGTAACTCACCGCGCGCTAAAGCAGGTTTTAAAATGTTGGCAGCATCCATGGCCCCTTCGCCAGCACCAGCACCTATCAGCGTATGGATTTCATCGATAAACATGATGATTTCTCCATCACTTTCCGCTACTTCTTTGATCACGCCTTTCAAGCGCTCTTCAAATTCGCCTTTGTATTTGGCACCTGCAATCAGCAAGCCCATATCTAAAGCATAAATAATTTTTGATTTCAAATTATCTGGCACATCACCATTGATAATTCTGTGCGCCAAACCTTCAACAATAGCGGTTTTTCCCACTCCTGGCTCACCCACCAAAATGGGATTATTTTTGGAACGTCTGGATAGGATATGCAGCGTTCTTCGTATTTCTTCATCGCGCCCAATAACAGGATCTAGCTTGTTTTCCTTAGCTAGTTCATTGAGGTTTTTTGCATAGCGTTTCAAATTATTATACTGTGCATCTGCAGTTTGAGAATCAACTGTTGTTCCTTTGCGCAATTCGAGAATAGCTGCTACTAAACCTTTTTCATTCAGACCGGCATCTTTCAATAATTTAGCTACCTCATCATTAATTTGAATTAGGGACAAGAGCAAATGCTCTACACTCACAAACTCATCTTTAAATTGTTTCAGGTTGGCTGAACTTTTTAGGATTACGGCATTAAAATCTCGGCTGAGCGTTTGCGCTGGTTCTGTGCCCTGTACTTTGGGCAAGCGCTCAACTTGTTCTTTAAGTTTTTGGCTGATATGGGCAATATGTACATTGTTTTTCTTGAGTAAAAAAGATACCGAACCATTATCATCATTGAGTAAGGATAACAATAAGTGTGCCGTTTCTATATTGGGATTTTGCGCATTATAGGCGAGTTGTTGTGCTGCCTGAATAACCTCTTGCGCCTTAATGGTGAAATTATTTAAGTTCATATGATAAGTTGTTTTTGTATTGATGTATGCTATAACGAATACAATTTTACTACCACAAACAAATTACAGAAATATTGGCACAAAAAAGTAAAGCTCGCTGACATTAAGGCCTAAATGAAAATGAAAAGCGGAAAAATTAGCAGTCTTATACTTATAGAAAAAGCATGCTTGAAAAAATGACCTAACACATCAAAAGCACCCGAAACAAAACGGATTGGTTATTTGACCTAGAGTAAAAAACAAACTTGTCTAAATGGTAATTTTTGTGCCCTAATGAATGGAGTACTTTTAGAGTAAGCCTCTTTTGTCCTACAATTATTTTAAGGTTATAAATCCATTACCAAAAATAAATTAGAGGCAGATTAAGCTTAAAGAAGGATATTTGAACAATATATCGAAGATCATGGCAGGAAGAAGTAAAAATAACAAAAGCAATCAAGGCAATCCCAATAACAGCAATTTCGCACGTAATCAAGGAGCAAAAGTAGCCACCGTAACGGGCAAGATAGATGTGAGCAAGAGTGGCCTTGCCTTTGTAACTGTCGAAGGTATAGAAAGAGATATCATAGTATATCCCGAAAACCTCAATACTGCACTCAAAGGTGACATAGTGCGCATAGAATTAATGCTGCACAAAAAACAAGGAAATAAAAGAGTTGAAGGTGTAGTAAAAGAAGTTACTGTGCGCAAGCAAAGTGAATTTGTGGGTCGCCTTGAGGTCAAACCAACCTTTGCTTTCCTCATTCCCGACAATGATAAAATTCCTATGGATATTTTTATCCCAGTCGAAAACCTTAATGGGGGACTAGATGGCGATAAGGCTGTCGTTAAAGTAATCGAATGGCGCAAGACAAAAAACCCCATTGGTATCGTGCTGCGTATCCTCACCAACGAAAGTGCCAATGAACAAGCCATGCAGGATATTCTAAGTGAAAATGGTTTCCCACTTGATTTTCCAGAAGAGGTAATGGAAGAAGCAGCGCGTATTAGTGATGTGCTTGATCAAAAAGAAATAGACAAGCGTGAAGATTTCAGAGAAACACTTACCCTTACCATCGACCCAGTAGATGCTAAAGATTTTGATGATGCCATTTCTATTAAAGAATTGAGCGATGGCTATTACGAGGTGGGCGTCCATATTGCCGATGTGAGTCATTATGTACTCGAAAATACCGAGTTAGATAAAGAAGCGCTCAACCGCGCCACTAGTGTGTATTTGCCAGACCGTGTTTTGCCGATGTTACCCGAACACCTGAGCAATCAATTGTGTTCGCTACGGCCCAATGAAGAAAAATTTACCTTTTCGGCCATTTTCACAATTAACCAGGGAGGACAGGTAAAAGATTACCGAATTGGCAAAACCATTATCAATTCTAATCGACGTTTTACCTACGAAGAAGCACAGGAAATCATAGAAGGAAAAGATGGCGATTATGCCCAAGAAATACGCTTACTAGATACGATATCCAAATCTTTACGCCAACAGCGCTTTAATAATGGCGCTATCAATTTTTCGAGTACAGAGGTGCGCTTCAAACTTGATGAAAACAATGTACCCATTGGTATTGTCATCAAAGAAAGTAAAGATGCCCACAAGCTTATAGAAGAATTGATGCTACTCGCGAATAGGTACGTGGCACAGCATATTGGCAAGATAATGTACCAAGGCAAGCCACTACCCTTCCCTTACCGTATCCACGACCAACCCAACGAAGAAAAACTGTCCTCTTTTGCTTCCTTTGCTTCCAAGTTTGGCTACAAAATGAGTCTCAACACACCAGAAAGTATTACCAAAACCTTCAACGAATTACTGCGAGATATACATGGCAAACCAGAACAACATGTATTGGAAACACTGGGTATTAGAACCATGAGTAAGGCTGTGTATACCACTGAAAATATCGGGCATTACGGACTTGGATTCGATGATTATTGTCATTTCACTTCGCCTATACGTCGCTACCCCGATGTTTTAGTACACCGTATTGTCCACCAAGTATTGCAAGGCAATATTAAACCCACAAAAGGGCTCGAGGAAATGTGCAAACATTGCAGTACACAGGAGCGCAATGCTATGGATGCCGAACGAAGTGCCACTAAGTATAAGCAAGTAGAATATATGCAACAATTTGTAGGCGAAACCTTCGAGGGTATGATATCGGGTGTAGCAGCATTTGGTGTATTTGTAGAAACGATTGAGCATAAATGCGAGGGCATGTTGCCCATCAGCGACCTGCTAGATATTGATCGATTTGAATTTTCAGAACAAGAATATGCCTTGATTGGTAGAAACACAGGCATACGTTTTACCATTGGTGAAAAAATCAAAATAAAGGTTGTACGAGCAGACCTAGACAAACGCCAAATTGATTTTCATCTTGCCGAAATGCCGGAACAAATAGAACGAAAAGCGCGACCGAAGTTAAAAAAAGACATGAAATCAAGTAGCATTAAAAAGAAAAGATAAACAGAAAAAGCGGCACATTACTGTGACGCTTTTTTTCTTTTAATCAAAAAAAAACTACAAACCGATAAGCCGGGTTCTGTAAGAATATTACTATCCTTTAGCCATCATTTATCTGCGATGCGACTTACGCCAACACCTGTATCTGCCTACCCGCGCACATCGGGCGAGCAGCCCTCAAACGTACGCCTATTGGGCATTTCAGCACGCAAGGTTTACCCCAATTTGTTGTTACCAACAAACCCCGTAGGCTCTTACCCTACATTTTCACCCTTACCATGCCAAGGCGTGGCGGTTATTTTCTGTGGCACTGTCTGTCTTTCCTTTTTACAGGATTGCGCAGCCGTTAGCTGCTGCGTTGCTCTATGCTGCCCGGACTTTCCTCCCTGTCACAAGGACAAGGCGATGGCCTGGTTTGTAGTAATGCAAAGGTAGTGGAATAATAAGAGTTTGATTAAAACAATAAAGACTGCAGTGGCGTATTGGGTCTTCCTTGTTCAAAATCGAGCAACCATTTTTTGGCTTCGATACCACCCGAATATCCTGTTAACAAGCCACTTGAGGCAATTACACGGTGGCAAGGAATCAAAATTGACAAACAATTTTCGCCATTGGCTTTGGCAATAGCACGCACAGCCAAGGGGTTATTCATTTGACGCGCTAGCTGCTGATAAGATATGGTTTGTCCGTAGGGTATCTGTGTGAGGGCCGTAAACACCTGTTGTTGAAACTCAGTACCCGATAAATGCAGCTGAAGTTCAAAGGTTTGGCGTTGCGCAGCAAAATATTCCTTCAGCTGAAGTTCCAATAGATCAATAGATTTATGAGACTTTTCAACAAATATGGCTGTCCACTTTTTAGCCACACGGTCCTTGATTTTTTCAATTCCCCCCTTCCGATGCATAAAATCAAAAATAAAAATACCTTGTTCGTTTGCAGCTGCAAACAGAGTACCAATAGGCGTTTCGATATTTTTGGTATACAGAATCAATGAGTGAATTTAATGCAATATAAAAAATAAATTCCTTCCTTTAATATTATTTTTAGAATAATAAAGGCCATAAAATTAAACAGAAACCAATAAAAATTTCTTCTGTGATTTCTACCTTTAATTAATTCAGACGATAAAATTTTCCAGGCAAGCTTTTGATGAGGCCTTGCATTTCTAACATTAATAAATGAGATGCTAAAGCAGAGCTACCCAAACCACTCCGCTGCAGCAACTCATCTGAGTGGGTAGTATCTTTTTCTTGTAAAAATTTGATGAGCATTTGCTCCTCTTCACTGAGGTTTAACATCAATTGGGTTTGCACTACTGCCTGCTTTTTGGGCTTTTGCCAAGCCATAAATTCCAACAAATCATCGGCAGAAGCAATAAGGGTAGCCATGTTTTTTCGGATGAGCATGTTCGTACCCGAAGACTTCATATCGTATGCCCTTCCCGGAAATGCTGCTACTTCTCTATTGTATGAATTGGCTAAATAAGCCGTAATGAGTGCTCCTCCTTTAATATCACTTTCTATTACAACTGTAATATCGGATATGCCAGCTACTATCCGGTTTCGAGCAGGAAAATTTCCTTTGTCCATTTTAGAATGGGCAGCAAATTCGGTGAGTAATGCCCCCTGCTCCACCATTTCTTTGGCAAGATGCTTGTTGGCAACGGGATATATCGTGTGCAAGCCATGCCCTAACACCCCCACTGTCTTTAAATTATTTTTAAGCGAGGCTTTGTGGGCAATAGTATCGATACCATGTGCTAATCCACTTACAACCAATATCTCTGGAAATTTTGCCAAACCCTCTATCAAATCATTGGTTAATCTCTGCCCATATTCTGTATTTTTTCGGGTACCAATAATGGCCACTGTTTTAGTCGTATTTAAATCTGCATTTCCCTTGTAATACAATAATTGAGGAGCATCGGAACATTCCAATAAACGCTTTGGATATTGCTCCAGTCGCTGGTGCAATATGCTAATATTCTTCCCTTGGATATACTTCATCTCTTGATCGGCTAATGCAAAAGCCTTTGAATCCTTTAATGATTTTGCCCTTAATTCGCCTACCCCTTCTAACTTCATTAATTGTTTTAGTGGTGCAGTTAAAACTGCTTTTGCAGAACCAAATTCGGCAATGAGTCCTGTAGCCATTTTTGGACCAATGTTGGATACAAAACTCAATGCGATTTGATAATATATTTCTTCTTCGTTGTGTTGCATTTTCTTTAATAAAAAGTATAGATTACACAGAGTATCTTTGTGAAAGTAAAAAAAAGGATACAATGAAAAAAATTGCAATTAGTTTATTGGCTTTGGTAGTAACGATCAGTGCGTATGGTGCCTATAAAACAAAATCACAGAAAAAGAAAAAGAAAAAAGTGGTCCAAAGCGCGAGCATCAATAATACGAATATAAAATCTGTAATGATGGGCAGAGGTGCTTGCTATGGCACTTGTCCGGTCTATACCATTGAGGTTTTTGAAAATGGAACATTGATTTATAATGGTAAAAATTTTGTTGATAAATTAGGCTTTTACGAGAAGAAAATAAGCCCAAAAGACGCAGTAGACTTCATTAAAAAGTTCAATTCCCTGCGCCCCGATACCCTAGCTCAATCTTTTGAGATGAGGATACCAGATTTACCAACAGTTTATTATTTTATCAACTACACCGATAGTGTAAAGCACATATTTAATGCAGACGGCGGACCTATCGAATTGAAAAATTTCGCCAAAACATTTGAAGATTTCGTGCAATTTGATGATACCTGGAAAAAACAAATCGAGAAAAACTAGAATGGGCAGTTTTGGGACCGCTAAAATTTCTTCCTGTTTTTTGGGATTTTAAATGTGTAGATACTATCTTTAACCTCATTCAAAGAATCAACTTTAAACTTAAATAAACAAACTTATGTCAGCTTCTAAAATTTGTATTGATTGGGGAAATAGCTTGGTAAAAATTGCCTTGTTCGACCAAAATGATAAAATCACAGACAGATATGTGCTCAATGCAGATGAAGTAATTGACCATTTACATAAAGAAATAATACCTCGCCGTACTTTTTCGGGGGCCATCATTAGTTCTGTAACCAACCAACACAACGAACTAGTAGCAGCACTTCAAGAAATTACGCCAAATGTTGTTGTGCTCAACAGTAAAACATCTTTGCCCCTCCTCAATGCTTATAGCTCTAGCGAGACTTTAGGTGCTGATAGAATTGCTTTGGCTTGTGCCGCTAATGCAGCATTCCCAGATAAAAACAACTTAGTTGTTTGTGTAGGCACTTGTATTACATATAATTTTATTGGCAAAAATAGAACCTTCCGAGGCGGTGCCATTTCTCCGGGTGTTCAGATGCGTTTAACTGCCATGCACGAGCATACCGAAAAATTACCCCATGTAAAAGTAAATGGTGACCTTATGCTCATAGGTTTCGATACCGAAACAGGCATGCGCAGTGGAGCTGTAAATGGCACTGCAGCTGAAATAGATGGAATGATCGCCATGTACGAAGCCCAATTCCCGGACTTTAACGCAATCTTAACCGGTGGCGAAGCCTCGCTTTTTGCAGGTAAATTGAAAAGCAAGATATTTGCAGACCCTGAAATTTTGTTGAAGGGCCTCAATCAAATCCTAAAACATAATGTTCCTCAAACCCGCTAAGGTTTTACTTTTTATTAGTTTGTCTTTTACAGGCATTACTAGTGTTCTGGCTCAAAATATAGATCGTCCCTTTGAAAATTCGCCCTATTCCCGCTATGGAATGGGTGAAGAAATGAATGCCATTAACCCAGCCTTAAAAGCAATGGGTAGTATAACAGCGGCTAGTGCAGATCCTTATATTATCAATACTGAAAACCCAGCATCCTATGCGCATATCAAGCATATGACCTACGAGGCTGGAGCAGAAGGCCGTACAAGAAATATTATTTCAAACTCAGGTAAATACCAAACAGGTACTAGCTCAGTTTCTTATGTAAATATTGGTATCCCCATGGGTAAACATGCGGGAATGCTCATTGGTTATAGACCAAACACCAAGGTGAGCTATGCCCTATATGACACGCTTCAATCCCTAATAGGGCCTTCTTCTGTAAGCTATAATGGAGAGGGGGGAACCAATTATTTTTTTGTAGGTGGTGCTGGCACCTATAAGGGCTTCAGCATTGGTGCCAATGTGGGCTATTTATTTGGCACCATCAACCAAACAAGCTGGTACAAAACAAACAGCACCAATTATTTCATCAATAATTCTGAATTTCTTAGAAGAAGTAGTATTGGTGGCATCTACGTCAAATCAGGTTTACTGTACCAAAAAGACTTAGGTAAAGATTTCAACTTAAGCCTGGGATCCCAAATAAACTTAAGTCAAAATATAAGAACTGATTTGAGTGAATATTGGATTTCACATCCATTTTACGCAACAGACACCACAGGTTCTGATACATCATTGGCCAAAAGAGGTATCAGATCTTCTATCACACTGCCAACGGATATTAGCTTTGGTGCTCAAATTGCCAAAAGCGACAAATGGATGGTGGGTATTAATTATAAAACCACCAATTGGAGTCAATTTAACAACCAAAATTTAAAAGATTCAATTGGTGCTCATGCCTACAAGATAAGCATTGGCGGTGAATACACACCCAATACCTTAAGCCTTTATAATTATTGGCAAAGAGTAAGTTATCGGGCAGGATTTTATTTTGGTAAAGATTTTGTACAAATAAATGCTGTACAGAATAATTATTATGCTGCAACTTTTGGTTTAAGTTTACCATTCAAACGCAGTACAGACCGCATTCATACCGCATTTGAAATCGGAAAAATCGGAAAACAAACGGCTACTTCTATTCAACAAAATTTTGTTCGGTTCACTTTTGGCATTTCTTTCAATGATAAAAGTTGGTTTGTAAAACGCAAATATGACTAACAAGCAATTTTCAATTATGACAAAACCTGCCCGAAACATACTTTCGGGCATTTTGTTTTGGACTGTTTTCTTTTTTGTTTCTTGTAAAAATAGCAATGAAGAAATTGAAAATCTTACCGGCAATTCTAAAGCCCATCAATTGGATAAAGCTACCGATGTAACGATGTATTACAGCGATAAAGGACAGATGAAGGCTGTGATTTTTGCCAAAGAATTCTTTAGAAATGAAGCAGCAAAAGCCCCTTATGCCGATATTAAAAAAGGGCTGAAAGTTGAATTTTACAACGACAGCTTAACAATAGAAAGTACACTCACGGCCAAATCTGCAAGGATTTATGAGGTAGAGGGCAATGTTATTGTTAGAGAAAATGTTTGCGTGGTCAACAAAAAAGGAGAGCAATTAGATACCGAAGAATTAGTGTGGAATCAAAAACTAGATAAATTCTACACTGACAAAAAAGTAAAAATTACCACCGCACCTAATCAAACTATGTACGGTCAAGGCCTTGAAGCTAGTGCAGATTTCTCTTGGTACAAGATCAACAATTTAAAAGGGAATATTGCTGTTGATGGCAAGGATGTTCCGAATTAAACAACCTTCTCATCACTACCATAAATAGCGATTTCTTCCTTCCCATTGCTAGTACGCATGGCTCGGTACATACCACTACTGTTGAAAGGCATTTGAATATTCCCTGCTGCATCAATCGCCACCAAACCACCTTCGCCCCCAATGGCTACTAATTTTTCCATCACCACTTTGTCGCAAGCTTCTTGCAAGCTGAGCCCTTTGTATTCCATCAAACAAGCAATATCATAAGCCACAACGCTACGGATAAACAACTCGCCATGGCCCGTACAGCTAATGGCGCAGGTCTTATTATCGGCCCAAGTTCCTGCCCCGATTAATGGACTATCACCTACTCTGCCATATTTTTTATTGGTCATTCCTCCCGTAGAAGTAGCAGCCGATAGATTTCCCATACAATCTAAAGCCACAGCACCAACAGTACCCATCTTTTTCTCACTATGATCTAACTGTACTTTGCCTTCGGCAAGGGACTCTTGCCATTGTTCAAATCGAAATTGATTGTAGAAATAATCATCATGTTCGCAGGGCAAATTTTGTTCTCTTGCAAAAGCATTGGCTCCGGCCCCCGATAGCAAGACATGCTGTGTGCGCTCCATCACCGCTCTTGCTGCTTGTACTGGGTTACGAGCAATGCTAATGCCGCAGACAGCACCTGCAGTTTTATCCAAGCCAAACATAATAGCGGCATCCATTTCGTGCTTTCCTGCATTATTAAACACTGCACCTTTTCCTGCATTAAACAAGGGGCAATCCTCTAAACTTTTAACAGCAGCTTCAACAGCGTCTAGGCTCGAAGCACGAGCGGCTAATAGCTCATAACCGATATCCAATGCTTTCTTTAAGCCTTGGGTATAAGCAGTATATTTTTCAGGAGTCATGGTATCGGGGGAGATAGTTCCCGCTCCACCATGTAAGGCAATTGCAAAATTGTGCATTATTTTTCTTTTAAAATTTCAATCAATGTTTTTACAAAATCCTTTGAAAAAACACAAAGCCATTCTTTTCGTAGAGTACTTTTAAGGTGGCCAATTTGCGGTATTGATCAGCATCTTGTATTTTAGCTACAAAGAATGTTGGTTTGTCTACCTTGCCCGTCAATAGCCAATCTTGGCTATAATAATTTTCATTTTTACTCGCTTGTTTTTGTGTATAAAATAAATGTGCATAACTTCTAAAGCCTAATACCTGTACATAAACATCTTGGCCTATTTTGCTTTGATAAAATTCAATGGCAGCACGTTGTGAATAGGCTTCTATTTTTGGTGTAAAATGTAACATCGTAATTTGTATCATGAGGATTTGAGCCAATGCCATAAGGCTTATTCCTTTTGTAAAATTTCTTTTCAAAAGAAAAACCGAGAAGCCAATAACACCCAAATAAAGCAATCCAAACAAAGATTCAGCAAGGCTCCAAGAAACAGTAGCTTGCAGGTTACCCACAGCAAATGGATCTTGCACTAGAGGAATGATAGCTGATTTGTATACACCAACAATAGGTATTGCCGTTAACAGAATACCCCAAATGGAGCTGACAAGCAGCAATAAAACAGGGATCGATTTCTTGAGCTTAATTTGTTTTTCGGACAAACGGTAAATCTGTATTGCAGCCAAATAAGTAAGTGGATAATAGCACAAAGAAGAATAATGTACAATCTTGGTTTTGACAATAGAAAATAAAATAAGCACCACCCAAAATAAAATCCACATCCAACGAGAAAAGTCGGAACCGTTATGCCTATTGATATTTCGGCGAAGTGTGTATTGAAATAAAAAAATAGATGCAGGGAAACAACCAATCAATAAAACGATGGGATGATAAAACCAAGGCTCTTCATGGTCAGCAATATTCTGCGAAAATAATCCCGCCTGGTAAGACAAAAATTCTTGCAAGAATATTGGGCCATTTTGGAATAACTCAACCCCAAACCAAATAGCGGTAACCGCCAGCGCGATAAGCACGATTATAATTAAATGCAGCCAACTATAGCCTTTAGGACCCCGATGCACAATAATATACACCAACATACTAAGGCCTGAAACCAACAAGGCTACAGGTCCTTTAGTAAGTACTGCTAAACCAATAAAGGTACCTGCCAACAGAATATGTAAATACTTGCGTGGACTATACCTGAGGCTATAAACCTGGAAAAAAGCCAAGAAAATAAATAGGTTAAAAATAGGGTCGATAATACCCGTCTTAAAATAAAAATGAGGTAACCATGTGGCAGCATATAAGACGGTCCAAAAAAAAGCTAACTTTTCGTTGGCTACTTTCTTACCTACATAAAATAAAGCAATCAAAGTAAGCATACCTGCAAGGGCATTGGGAAAGCGAGCTGCAAATTCATTGACACCAAACATTTTCATACTCAACACTTGCAGCCAAATAAAGAGCGGAGGCTTTTCATAAAAAGGCTTAAAATCGATTTGCATGCGCAGATAGTCATTGCTCACAATCATTTCGCGTGCACATTCCGCAAAATTAATTTCATCCCAATCAAATAAATGTACTTGTCCCAAAAAAGGAACAAACAGTAGCACTGAAGCAACTATAATGATCCAATAGCGTAGTGAAGTAGGCATAACAGTTGAGGCTTTTTTTTAGCTTAGACTTGAAACTGATTTTTGTTCTTTAAAATAATTCATTAGGGTGGCTATAGCAAATGATAATACAGTACCAATTATAGAACCAACATAAATGTCTATAAAAAAATGTGCAGCTAAATATACCCTGGCATAGCCCACCATAAGGGCTAAACAAAAGAAAAGTAATCCCCAAAATCTATAGCGCACTGGCAATACATATGCCAATATACACATAAAACTGAAGGCGCCAGTGGTATGCCCTGATGGAAAACTATCATTACGTAAAACATCCCAATGGCTCAGTAGGCGTAAAAAATCTTGTCCTTCATATACCGCTTGGGGCCGGGGTGCTGCAATAGGGTTTTTGATTAGTTGTGTAAAAATAGAAGGCAAAGTGCTACATAAAATCGTTGTAACAAAAAACCAAATATTCCGATAAGGCTTGAGTAAAAAAAAAGCAAAGCCCACAATGACAAGCAACCAGGCTTCTCCAAAATGATTAACCGATTCAAATACAACATCCGCAATAGGATGATAATGTCCATTAATAAAGGCAAATAAATCGGTACTGCTATTGCTCATTAATAAAACAGCCCCAACAAGGCACCACAAAAAAAATGGCACAAAAAAATAAGGATTAAAATGCTGTTTTATCAGTTGTTTTAGCATTATGGTGCGATTTGTTTTTTCTTAAAAAATCGAATCAACTTTTCAATGTTGCGCGTGTACCATTCTTTGTTAAACATTTTCGAGTCGTTTCGGGCAGCACGGATAAATACAAAAGCAAAAGGCAGCAACATCAATGAGGACAACCACATGCCTACAAAAGCAGGCAACTTTTTTGTAGTAGACAAAGATTCACCCGTCTTGGAGGTTATAAAATAAGCAACGAAAAATATGACTGCCACAATTAAGGGCATACCAATACCACCTTTACGAATGATGGCACCCAATGGTGCACCAATTAAATACAATAACAAACAAGCTATTGAGAGGGAAAATTTACGGTGCCATTCCACCAAATAGCCATTTAACTGGTTATCAAATAACTCAATTGACTTAGAAGTTACATCAGTGTATAGTTTTGCGCTTCGCGCTTGCGATTCTGCCATTTCTAACACTTTACGCCTAAGCGAATCGGGCACAGCATCTAAAAATAGTCCCTCATAAGTATCGGCAGTGGATCTTTTTATTTTTGCTTTCAAATTTGAAGCATCATCTGATTTTATGGTCCAATAATTTTTAAGCTCATAGCCGAATCGTTCAGTCTCACGCGGTATCGATTTTTTAACGCTATCAATATTTACATTAAGCTGCGCGACATTCATCATAGCTTGTCCCCCTTTCATCGTATTCTCATCGGTCTTTTGTACCTTGAAGGATGACATATCAAAAACCTTGTCCGATTCTTTAAAGTGCATTCTGATCTGTGAATAGCTGTTGACTCCACCCTTACCATTTATGGCTTCTTCATACCGCCATCCATCGCGTAACCTAAAAATCAGGTATCGTTTATCAGCCGAAGAAATCATTTCGCCTTCTTTAGCCAATATCAATTTATCATTGCCCACACCAGCAGAATTGTCGTAAATAATAATGTCTTTTATTAGGTTGCCATCTTTGCTTTTGCTACCAACTCTTATGGCATAGCCATTAATCTCTTTATTGAATTGCCCTTCCCGCATACTGAGTGACAACTTTGAATTTCTTAAATCATACAATAAAGTATAGGCCTTGAGACTAGCAACAGGTATTAAATTATTGCTGACAAAAAAAGCAAGACCACTGATAAAGATCATCACAATAAATAATGGTCGCATGATGCGCAATAGTGACACACCAGATGATTTGATGGCAACTAATTCATAGTTCTCACCCATATTGCCAAAAGTCATAATTGAGGCCAACAATACGGCCAAAGGCAAAGCAAGAGGCACAAGTGTGGTGGACATATACACCAACATTTTCAGAATGAGTATTACCCCAAAGCCTTTACCAATAAGCTCATCCATATACAGCCAAAAAAACTGCATCGTGAGCACAAACAGCATTACAAAAAAGGTAACGATGAAAGGGCCAATAAAACTACGTATAATGAGTATGTCGAGCTTTTTGAACAAGCGATTTTAAAATTTGCACAAACCTAAATCATTTGGGGTGGAAATAGATGCCCTTTGACCAATTATTCACTTTTCATTATTTCTTTTGTGGTCAATAGCAGAATCCGATCTCAACAAGCCATAATGTATCGAATTCCTAAAACTAGTGTTATGATAAAAGTCTTCTCTAAAATAAGCTTCTTTTACAAATCCCGCATGCCGCAATAAAGCATTAGATGCCACATTATCGGCATCCACAATTGCTTCAATAGAATGTAGATTCATTTCCTCAAATCCATACTGAATTATACGTTTGAGGGCCTCTAGCATATATCCATTTCGATGGAAATTTGCAGACAAAGCATAACCCACTTCGGCACGAAAATGCTGCTCTTTGATCTGAACAAAGCCAATCATACCAATTAGCTTGCCTGTAGCTTTGAGCTCCATAGCCCAATTGATTCGTTCGCCTTTAACCAAATAATCTTCAATCATTGCTATCAAAGGCAATACATCATCCACTGTTTGGGCTATTGGACGTGGGATATAACGCATTACAGTAGCATCCGAGCGAATGATAAAAATATCATCTGCATCAGATGTAACAATCTGCCTCAAGAGCAATCGATTTGTTTCTAAAATGGGAAAAGGATTGAATTTCATCTCCATTAAAATTAGCGTATTCAGGTCAAAAAAATGCAGGCAACCCCAATAAGGATTGCCTGAATACTCCTATTAATAGAAGTTCTCTTATTTTTTAAAACGACTACTCACCACCAATTCTTTGCTGCCTGGTGTATATTTATAAAAACCTTCACCTGATTTCACACCAAGATATCCAGCTTGAACCATATTAGTTAATAAAACTGCTGGCGCATATTTTTGATTTCCAAAACCTGTGTACAATACATTCATAATATTGAAACAAGTGTCAAGCCCAATAAAGTCTGCCAATTGAAGTGGGCCCATAGGATGCGCCATTCCAAGCTTCATTATAGTATCGATATCCTCTACATTGGCTACGCCCTCTTGCAAAGAAAGAATCGCTTCATTAATTAAAGGCATTAAAATACGGTTAGAAATAAAACCAGGAAAATCATTGACGATGCAGGGTACTTTACCTATAAAAATAGACAATTCACGTATGATGTCTGTTACCTCTTGATCGGTAGCATAACCATTAATAATCTCCACCAATTTCATCACCGGAACGGGGTTCATAAAGTGCATGCCTATTACCTTTCCGGGGCGATTGGTGTGCGAGGCAATGCGTGTGAGGGAAATTGAAGATGTATTAGAGGCAAGAATTGTCTTTTCTGGAGAAAACTCATCTAATTGTTTGAAAATTTTCAATTTCAAATCAATATTTTCAGTAGCCGCTTCGACAACTAGATCGGCATCTTTAACCGCAGAGGCCATATCGGTATAGGTACTAATATTGGCCAAGGCAGCAGCTTTTGCCTCTTCAGTCATAGCCGCTTTTGCAATTTGTCGATCCATGTTTTTGGCTATGGTGATCAAAGCTTTGTCCATCGCAGCTTGATTGATATCCATCATGTTGACCTTAAATCCAGCTTGCGCAAATACATGGCAAATACCATTACCCATGGTGCCAGAACCAATTACTGTTACATTTTTAATGTGTTGAATCATTATTGAATTTTAAATTAAATGAATAAAATTTATTTTTCGTGGATGCCGCAAAAGTAGGTTTTGCTTTTAAAATAAAAAAAAGCGATAGAAATACTTCTATCGCTTTTTAAAAGGTTCAATTAGTGCATGAATAAAATTATGCTTCAGCTGCTTCGTCAGTGCTGGTTGTTTCTTCAGCTGCTGGCGTTGCTTCAACTGCTGGCGTTTCTTCAACAACTGGAGCTTCTTCAACTGCTGGAGCTTCTTCAACTGCTTCTTCCACAACTGCTGCTGCTACTTTAGCTGCATTTTTTTCTTCTACCATACGTACCGATTCAGAAGAAATAGCGTGACGTTTATCAGCCTTGTGTTTCAAATGTGCTTCCTGACGCTTAGCTACTACTGCTTCGTGCTCGGCAATCCATTTTTCAAATTTTTCTTGTACGGCGCTTTCATCAAAAAGACCCATAGCAGCACCGCGCTTAAGATGTCTCAAATACAATACTCCTTTGTAAGAAAGTAAGTTACGGCAAGTGTTAGTAGGTTGTGCACCATTATCTAACCAATAAAGTGAGCGTTCACGATCAAGAAATACAGTAGCGGGTACTGTAAGTGGGTTGTAAGTACCCAATTTTTCAATGAATTTACCATCGCGAGGCGCAACACTGTTGGCTGCTACGATAAAGTAAAATGGTCTTTTTTTAGACCCATGGCGCTGAAGGCGAATTTTAACCGACATAATAGAAATTATTTAGTTATTGTGAAAAAAGATTTAAGGACGGCAAAAGTAGGGATATTCTACCGATTAAACCAAAAAATTTTGAAATGGCCTATACAAAATATGTAACTTGCCAACAGTTTAACCTAGCTGATTGATGCAAAAAATAGCAATTATTAATGGACCCAACCTAAACTTATTGGGCATACGCGAACCGCAAATATACGGTACCAATAATTTTAATGATTATTACAAGAGCCTACAAGCCAAAAATTTGCATTGCACGCTTCACTATTTTCAAAGCAACATCGAAGGCGAAATCATTAATTATCTGCACGAATGCCTTACTGAAAAATTTGACGGTATTATCATCAATGCTGGCGCATATACCCATACAAGTATTGCCATCGCAGATGCAATTGCTGCGATAAATATCCCAACTGTAGAAGTGCACATTTCTAACGTTATGGCTCGAGAAGAGTTTCGAAAAACTTCTTTTTTAGCTACAAAATGTGTCGGGAGTATTTCAGGACTAGGACTAAAGGGATACGAATTGGCACTTCTTTATTTTACCGCAACCGAATAAGGAAATGAGTAGAAAGGATATTTTATTTCTATTACCCTACCCACTTCACCGCGCACCATCGCAAAGGTTTAGGGTCGAAAATTTACTTTTTTTATTGGACGAAAAAGGATTAGAATATGATTTAGCACCCTTTATGAGTGAGGGTGTTTGGCAAATTTTATACCAAAAGGGCGGCACAATGCAAAAAGCATTGGGTATTACCACAAGCTATTTTAAAAGATGGAAAACGATCATTTGTGCAGCTTACCAATACAAAACCATTTTTATTCATCGAGAAGCTGCACCCATAGGACCACCATTAGTTGAATGGTTTTTGGCAAAGGTTTTGAACAAGAAAATAGTCTATGATTTTGATGATGCCATTTGGATTCCCAATACATCCGATCAAAATAAAATGGCCCGTTTCCTGAAATCTTTTTGGAAGGTCAAATACATCTGTAAATGGTCGCATAAAATAGCAGCAGGCAATGATTTTTTGTGTGCCTTTGCTGCTGATGCCGGGGCAAAAGATATTTATCGAATACCTACAGTTGTCAACACCATAACAAGATACAATCTACTTAAAGAACATCAACAAGGACATCTAACCGTTGGATGGACAGGAAGCCATTCAACCCTTGTCTTTTTGGAACCACTGATACCCATTATCAAAAACCTTCAAAAAAAAATCGACTTTACTTTCCTGGTTATTGCCGATAAAAAACCGGTTTGGGATCTTGATAAATGGGTTTTTTGTCCCTGGAATGAAGCATCAGAAATAGAGGATTTATTAAAAATTGATATTGGCCTAATGCCCTTAACAAAAGATGCTTGGAGCGAAGGCAAATGTGGTTTCAAACTTATTCAATATTTATCGCTCGGAATTCCAGCCATTGCTCATTCGGTTGGCGTCAATCAATACATCATCGAAAATGGCGAAAATGGCTTTTGGGCTGACAATCCACAAGAATGGGAAAACGCATTAACAACGCTATTGCACAATGGTGCATTGCGTCAAAAGATGGGGGAAAAAGGAAGGGCAAAAATAGTTACTGAGTACAGTATCGAATCACAAAAGGCGCTTTTCCTGAAACTTTTTGAGTAGACTTTTCACTAAACGATAGATTCTAAACCATGAAGATGCACCTAAAATTGTTTGAAGCAATGGTCCAAGAAAACAACTACATACAAAGCGAAAGCAAATAGTATGTTCAGATTAAATACCTAAAAATGGGAAAAGCGGCTTTTTTTGAACATCCGATTTATAATAAATCAACAATAAGGCTAAACCGAACATAGGCAAACAAGGAATACGATATCTGGATAAAGCCCCATAATTGCCCGAAGTAAGCCCTACAGCAAAACCAAAAATAAGTGTAAAAACAATGAAAAATTGGATATTGGGATCTTCTTGAATGACCTTATAGAATTTCTTAAAACCAATGCGCAATAAAATTCTGATGGTTATAAAAAGGAACAATGAGGCTTCTAAGGCATTGAGTAAAATGATTATTTTTTTGGACTGCCACAAAAAAGGACCGTATAAGGCCGCAACTAATGCATTCGGAAAAACTTTAATCAAACCCAAAGGACTAGGATCAATCTCTCCTAGATCGTATGCAGAGCCATCATTTTTACCAGACTCTCCTAAAATATAGCTTCGGGTAACCTCTGCTGTTTTAGCAATATTATCAAGAGAATAACGGCCCAAATCTTCGGCATAAGTTTGGGACAAAACAGACAAAGCCAGCGCCATAATAAGAAATAAGGCGATTTTCATTCCAATCCTAATAGCTAAACTTTTTATTTGTTTTGAATAGATCAATAAAATCCATAAGGAAACCGCAGGAATGAATGCGATCAGTATATAAACTTTTACAATAGCGATGATATAAAAGGATAAAAAAACATAGATGAAATTTAAAATTGAAAATTTCTTTTGCACCAATATTTGGAAAACACAATAAGTCAACCAACCCAAACTGAACATACACAGTGTATCCTTAAATATTCCGGAACCCCATATAAAGCAACTTGGAATAAACAAAAGCGACACGGCTACTTGTCTTAAATAGGTGGGATATTGAATCGCAAAAGTTCTAAAAAGCGCCCAAACTCCGGTAAAACTAATACATGCGAAAATGATAGAAGTGGGTAAAAAAGTAGAAAAGGTAAATAAATTGATAAAAGTACCCAGCCCAATAACAATAAATGTGTTGAGACCTCCATACCATTCCATTCGCGAAATGTACATCTGAAAATCTCCTTCATATGCTTTAGGAATATGAAACATCAAAAGAAAACCTTGAAATGGATTATCTGAAATGGCTTCGTTTACAATTTTTGATTGGTAAAAATAATAGGCCGTGTCCCCTCCGCCATAATAATACTGAAACACCATACCGATAAAAATAGCGCCAATAATTTTTACACTAAGTGCTGGCATAAAGTACTTTCGCCAGGGATGTCCTGGAGGATAATGTCTATTCTTAAAATTATTGGCTATGATAAAAATTACTACTAGATAAAATGGTAGCAATAAATAATCCATCAATGTTATAAATTGCATCCGATATGTGCTGCTATTTTAAGTAGGGCTATTAAAAAAAATACCTTTTATGTGTGGCATTACCGGATTTTATTCATTCAACACCACTACTGCTCACACAGTAGCAAAGGTACAGCAATCAAATGAAAAACTTAACCAACGAGGGCCAGATAGTGGGGCTATATTTAAAACAGAACAAGTAGCACTTGGCCATCGCCGACTATCCATCATAGACACCTCCAATCTTGCAGCACAGCCAATGATGGATGTATCAAAGCGATATGTACTTGTTTTTAATGGGGAAATTTTTAATTACAAAGCACTTGCCGCTCATCATCTTGTCCCTTATTTCAAAGAAATTGGTGGGGCCAAATCCAGTTCGGACACCGAAGTTTTACTCGCATTATTAATTCAATATGGCACAAAATGTATCGAATGGCTTCATGGTTTTTTTGCATTTTGTTTTTATGATACCCTAACGGGGCAAATGATTCTTGCCCGGGATCCATTGGGCAAAAAGCCTTTTTTATACCATCTCACAAAGGACGGTTTTGCATTTTCTTCAGAAATGAAATCACTACTAGAATGGGATATACCTAGAAAAGTAGATTTTACGGTATTGCATCAATACTTGCAACTTAATTATGTACCGCAGCCACAAAGTATGATTGAAAATGTACTGAAATTAAAAGCAGGGCATTTTATGGTTATGGGCAAAAATGGCCTCGAACAATACCAAGCTTTTTATACAACAACTTGCCAGCCGGATCAATACCATCAATACACTTATGAGGAAGCTCAACAACAATTAATAGCCAAAATGGATGCTTCGGTACAGGAAAGAATGATATCGGATGTTCCTTTAGGCGCCTTTTTAAGTGGGGGTATCGATTCATCTGTAATCGTCGCACTGGCCAGCAGATATACCCCAAAGCTCAACACCTTTTCGATAGGTTACAAAGACAATAAATTCTTTGATGAAACAAAATACGCGGAATTAGTCGCTCAAAAATACCATACCAATCACCACGTTTTTTCCTTGTCGAACGACGATTTTCTAGAAAATGTTTTTGGGGTTTTGGACTATATCGACGAGCCTTTTGCAGACTCCTCTGCATTACCGCTTTATATCCTGAGTAAAAATACCCGCAAGCACGTCACTGTTGCCTTGAGTGGCGATGGCGCTGACGAGGTTTTTTCGGGATACAATAAGCATGCAGCCGAATGGGAAATGCGCCAAACCTCATTGCTCAAAACATTTGTAAAAATGGGTGCTCCACTATGGAAAATAATGCCCCATAGTCGTAACAATAAGATCAGCAACTTATTTCGCCAACTAGACCGTTTTGCCGAAGGTGCCAAACTCAGTACCCAAGATCGATATTGGCGCTGGGCAAGCTTCAACAGCTTATCCAAAGCATCGGCACTACTCCACCCTTCTGTGCTGAGCCAAGTTAATTTTCCCTTAATGGAAAAGGAACAACAAGCAATTGTTTCGGCGATTCAAACAGATGATTTCAATGAGGTTTTACTGACAGATATAAGACTGGTTTTACTCAGTGACATGTTGGTAAAAGTAGACATGATGAGTATGGCCAACAGTATCGAAGTGCGCAGTCCCTTCCTAGATAAACGAGTGGTAGATTTTGCCTTTGGCTTGCCTGCTACTTATAAAATTGATGGCAAGATGAAAAAAAAGCTGGTGCAAGATGCCTTCAGAGAAATGTTGCCAACAGCATTATACGACCGGCCCAAACATGGTTTTGAAATACCGATGCTTGACTGGTTGCGCAAAGAATTGTGGGGATTGATCAATAACGATTTGCTCGAAAAAAACTTTATTGTGCAACAAGGAATTTTTGACGCAGATACCATTGAAAACCTAAAACGAAAATTGAAAAGCAACAACCCTGAAGATAGCCATGCGACTATTTGGGCCTTAATTGTATTTCAATATTGGTGGAAAAAATATATTGCCTAGCCTATGCCTCGAATTTTAAGAATACTCAATAGGCTCATTATCGGCGGACCATCGCTCAATGCCACCTACTTAACTAAGTATATGGCACCCGAATACGAAACAATGCTCGTCATCGGGGGTAAGGATGATCACGAACAAGACGCCATGCACTTAGCAGCAGATATAGGAATCGAACCGTTTGTGATACCCAGTATGAAACGGGCTATCCATATTAGCGAAGACCGAAAAGCCTACAATGAGATCAAGAAATTAATCAAAGATTACAAACCTGATATTGTCCATACGCATGCAGCCAAATCGGGCGCTATCGGGCGCTTAGCAGCATCTGCTTGTAATGTTCCGGTGATTGTGCATACCTTTCACGGTCATGTGTTTCATAGTTATTTTGGCAAGGCAAAAACCAATGCATTTATTCAAATAGAACGCTATTTAGCACGTAAATCTTCGGGTATTATTGCCATTAGTGATATCCAAAAACAAGAGCTTGGAGATACTTATAAAATTTGCCCATTGGAGAAAATAAAAGTTATTCCACTTGGTCTAGACCTCGATAAGTTTCAAGAACAGACAGAAATCAAAAGAGCTGCTTTTCGCAGCAAATATTTAATCGAAGATGATGAAATTGCCATTGGCATCATTGGAAGAATTGTACCTATAAAAAACCACAGTTTATTTGTAGCTGCAATTGCAAGGCTAAAAGACCAAAGCCATCAAAAGCTCCGTTTTGTTATTGTAGGTGATGGCGATATGCGTGCCCAAACCGAAATAGAATTGGCTGCTGCACAAATTGACTATGCCTATTTCCCCAGCGAAAACCGCGCTGCACAGGCTATTTGTACTTCATGGCTTACCGAAATGGATGTGGTATTTGCAGGTTTGGATATTATTGCCCTTACATCACACAATGAGGGCACGCCTGTATCTTTAATAGAAGCCCAAGCCGCTAGCAAACCTGTGGTAAGCACCAATGTGGGTGGTGTAGCAGACGTAGTATTGCAAAACCAAACAGGCTTTATTACACCACCTGGAGATATTGAGGCCTTTGCAGAAGCCCTTTTACAGCTCAGCGAAAACGAGAATAAAAGACAAGAATTCGGACTTGCAGGTCAATACTATGTCAAGGAACGATTTTCTTATCAACGATTGGTAAGAGATATGAGCGGCTATTATGAGGGCTTGATGGGGTTATAATATGAACAGGATGAAAAAAATGTACCTGATAATTTCTTTGTTTGTTTTTTCCATTTTGGCAAAAGCGCAAACAAAAGAAATTGAGTATTACAAAGACCTCTATTGTAACAAAAAAACAAATGCTGAAAAAGGAAAATTTCAACTCACTACTTTACATTATGCTGATGGTTCAGTTGAAACAATAAAGCAAAAGATTAATGACAACAAGATAATAGAGCACTTTAAAAATGATGAACCTATTGGCATTTGGATGGATGGGCAAAGGGAATTAAACTTTGATTTTGACATCGAGTATACTGAGGCAGGCTGCATCGATACTTTGATCGGTATAAACAGCACTGAATTATTCACTGATCATACTAGTATCAATTACATTGCTCCCAAAATTGCTACGGGACAAAAAGACC
>JAIXWS010000137.1 GCA_027491165.1 Sphingobacteriales bacterium
GTAGAAGCTGATGCAACTTTTGGCGACCCAACATTTCCCCGTTTTGATGTTTGCACCCCAACAGGCAATGGTATCATGTTTATGAACTACATGGATTATACCAATGACTCTTCAATGTACATGTTTACACAAGAACAAGCAGCAAGAATGTGGGCAGAAGTAAATATTGGAGGAAATTCATACACACTCACCCTAAATGACTATTTAAGTATAGACACACCGCAAAAGGAAGCGCTTGATTTAAAAATATTCCCCAACCCAACAAAAGGTTTTATTATTCTGAAATACGATTTTATTGCACATCCCTTGAAACAAATAGTCGTTTACAACTTAATGGGACAAAAGCTCATAGATATAAGCAACCAAAACATCAACTCAATTGATATGTCTGGCTATGCCAAAGGACTTTACTTTGTACATTGTTATTTTGAAAAAGAAACGATAAAAGAAAAAATAATCATCGACTAAATGACCATTTCACACTCAGGAATAGAAGCTATAATAGAGCAAACAACAGATACAGCCCTTCAAAATATAGCCATAAAAGTAAAAAATAAAGAACGCATCAACCAGACTGAAGGCATACTCCTTTTTGAGAAAGGTGAATTGGGTTTCTTAGGTTCATTAGCCAATTATATAGCACAAGACCTACACCAAAACAAAGTTTATTTCAATCGAAATTTCCATATTGAACCAACCAATGTTTGTGTATTCACTTGTCATTTTTGCTCCTATTCGAGGGTATACAAACATCGGGATGAAGGTTGGGAATTAAGCATGCAACAAATGATGGACATTGTCCGTAAATACGATAATGAACCCGTCACCGAAGTGCATATTGTAGGGGGTGTACATCCGAAAATGAATCTCGAGTTCTTTTGCGAATTGTTACGCAATATTAAAACACATCGACCCGAATTGCATATTAAAGGCTTTACCGCTGTAGAGTTAGATTATATGTTCCGCAAGGCAAAAGTAACTGTGGAAGAAGGGATGAAAATAATGAATGAAGCAGGTCTACAATCCTTACCCGGTGGTGGTGCCGAAATATTTGCTCCTGAAATCCGTGAAAAAATATGTGCTGATAAAGTAGATGGTGCTGGCTGGTTGCATATCCACGAAACAGCGCATCAACTTGGCATGCCTACGAATGCAACCATGCTGTATGGTCATTATGAAAATTATGCCCATCGTATAGACCATATGCATCAATTACGTGAATTGCAAGATAAAACAAATGGCTTCAACTGTTTTATACCCTTAAAATACAGAAGTGGTGATAATGATATGAGCCATTTAGGCGAGGTAAGCCTTGTGGAAGATATGCGCTTATATGCCATTGCGAGGATTTTTATGGATAATTTCAAAAACCTAAAAGCCTATTGGCCAATGCTGGGCAGACAAAGTGCGCAACTCAGTTTGTCTTTTGGCGTAAATGACCTCGATGGCACCATTGATGATACAACCAAAATTTATTCAATGGCAGGTGCCGAAGAGCAAAATCCAGCAATGAGTACCGAAGACCTTTGTAACTTAATTAAAAGTGTTGGCAAAACACCCGTTGAAAGGGACACTAGATACAACGAATTAAAAAATTATGGCTTGAATGAACAGATTTAAGCAAATCATTTTTAAAAAATTGGTAGCCTAAATTTTTGCTTTCCGAAAATATTATTTCTATCTTCGTCCCAACACAGTTGCTTTTGATATAAGCTTATGCTCACATAAAAAGTAAATGATGGTTCAAAAATTAAACAAAAACCTCAATGCGTAAATATTTTTCTTTAGTATTATTAGTGGTATTTGCTTTCATGGTATCGGCAACTACATCGTCTTGCTTTATGTTTCGTAAAAAAGGCAAACCACAATATAGACAAGCTCCTCCACCACGAATAAACACAACTGGATACAACAGAAAAGGTATCAAAACCTCATCAAAAGGTAGAAATTACAAGAACCAATATCGATCTGATTATCGTGGACACAGAGGTGGTCGTGACCCATACCATTATCGCCAAAGCCGCTTTAGATACTAAAGTCAATAACTAATTTTCAAAGGCATCTCCCTCAACGAGATGCCTTTTTTTTGAACACAATGGAATACAAAATGAGACCCGAGCGTAAAGAGAAAATGGAAGAAGTGTTGCACAAACGGCAGCCCGACCTGGTTTTGGTCATGGAAAACATTGAAGATCCGCATAATATAGGAGCTGTTTTGCGCACAGCAGATTCTGTAGGAGTACAAGAAATTTTTGTGATCAATACATTAATTGGCGTACATGAATTTCGAAAAAAAAGAAGCAGCGGCAGTGCCGATAAATGGTTAAGCATTACTCATTTTGACTCAGTAGAAAAATGTGTAGCCGCTTTACGTCAAAAAGGATTACAAATATGGGCAACCCATTTAGGAGCAGAAGCCATATCGCTTTACAGTCTTGACCTATGCCAACCCATAGCCCTTGTTTTTGGGCGTGAAAGAGGTGGCCTAAGTCAAGAAATGTTACAACAATGTGATGGCAATTTTATTATTCCGCAAGTAGGTATGATCCAATCGCTGAATGTATCGGTAGCCTGTGCCGTTAGTCTTTATGAGGCTTATAGACAAAGGGCACAAACAGGGCTTCAAACTAAATATTCAGAAGACGGGAAAGCACTCATTCTAAAGGAATGGTGCAAACAGTATGATAAATAAGGTTTTTTTTACAGCATATTCATTCAGAACAAAATAGAGTAGCTTGGCGCAACAGAACGTTAATTTAAAAAAGCAAGTAGCGCTCGCTTCTTGCGGCAATGTATATTTGCCCAACTCGTAAATGACCCAATTGTTGCACTAATGTCTCGCCTCTTATATGTTTTTATCAGCCTATTATGCAGCTTAAATGCTGCAGCAATTGTATGGCGAGGCACCATTATAGATGCAGATTCTAAAAGACCTATTCAAGGTGCAAGCATTACCAACACAGCATCTTCAGCTATTGTAATGACCAATGAATTGGGTCAGTTTGATATTAAAGGAAACGAAGGAGATAAGGTTTCTTTTTATTGCCCAGGATACCGAAGTGAAACCCATATCATTATAAAAGGCTTAGAAGGAATTAGGCTTAATTTCTCTATGAAGTTGAGCAGTCGAGAGCTCAATGAAGTTATTATTACCCAACGATACAAAACGAAGTATCAAAAAGATTCAGCAGAAAGGCGCAGCGAGCAAAGCAGGGTTTTGGCAAGACAAAAGTCAAGTATTGGCAGCCCTGTTAGTTTTTTGGCTGAAAGGTTATCGCGCAAACAAAGAGCGATTTTTAAATTTCAAAAAACTTTTGGCACTTTGGAAGAACAACAGTTTACAGATAGCCGATATACTCCCGAACTTGTAGCTAGTCTCACCAATTTAAGTGCAGACACTTTAGCCCATTTTATGAATAGCTACCCAATGCCTTATGATTATGCTCGGGCAGCTACAGCCTTAGAATTAAAGATGTGGATTAAGTATAATTTCAACGATTATTTGAAGAAAAGTGATAGTTTACGCCAACTAAAATTGGGCTATTAAAATATGCTTTCAAAGCGCCATTTACAAGTAGAAACAAATTAACTTTGCACATCACCACCACAATTTAGACAGTTAATTTTCTAGTGAGTATTATAGATTCCTTTTTGAGCAAGCGTCAAAAAAGCCCAAACGCTGAGATGCATTTTACCGATCATATCGAGGAATTGCGTTGGCATATTGTTAGGGCTTTGATTGCTATAATAGTAGTAGCTATTGGTGTTTGGCTAAATATAGAGTGGATTTTTGATACAATATTATTAGGTCCGGCCCACTCCGATTTTATTTCCTACCAATGGATGTGTTGGATAGGTCAAGAGCTAAAGGTGGATGGATTGTGCCTACAAGACTTAAAGATTCAATTTCAAAATACAGAAATGGCTGGTCAGTTTACGATGAGTTTTTCTGTTTCTTTTATGCTGGGTTTTATACTTGCCTTTCCCTATGTTTTTTGGGAATTTTGGAAATTTATTAAACCTGCGCTAAAAGAAAAAGAATTGAAACACGCAAGCGGAGTGGTATTTTGGTCTTCCCTGCTCTTTTTAGCTGGTGTTCTTTTCGCCTATTTTATCATCGTTCCTTTTACCGTAAATTTCTTTGGCAATTATCAGTTAAGCCCTTCCTTCCAAAATATCATCACGATTGGTAGTTATTACGATACCATGAGTGACCTCGTATTGGGTATGGGCGTCGTTTTTGAAATACCGATAGTTGTTTATTTCTTGGCCAAAGTAGGCATACTTACGCCCAATATTATGCGTGCTCAGCGGCGATTTGCTGTACTCATTATTTTTGTTTTAGCGGCAGTGATTACCCCACCCGATTGGTTTAGTATTTGGATGGTAGCGGTACCCTTAATTATGTTGTATGAAGCGGGTATTATCATTGCAACCCGAGTACAAAAGTCTAAGAATCTCAGAAATACAAAATACGATAACATATAATTTTATGAGCACTACTTTCAACAAACAATTAGCCGTCGCCATTGGTTCCGACCACGCGGGTTTTGAATACAAAGAAATACTCAAAGCAGCTTTAACAGCAGATGGATGGCAGGTAGAAGACAAAGGAACCCATAGTCTTGATAGTGTTGATTATCCCGATTTTGCACATCCGGTAGCAAGAGCGGTAGAAAGCGGCGCCTGCAGTTTTGGTGTCCTCATTTGTGGAAGTGGTGAAGGGGTGTGCATTACAGCCAACAAACATCAAGGCATTCGTGCAGCATTATGCTGGAATAATGAGGTAGCCCAATTATCACGTCAACACAATAATGCCAATGTGATCTGCTTGCCAGCAAGATTTGTAAGCGAAGATGCCGCTAAAAAAATGCTACAATCCTTTATACATACAGCATTTGAAGGTGGCCGACACGAAAACAGAGTGAATAAAATTGGGTGCTAGTATTTTCCCAATGCCATAAATAAAATAACAGCAATACACAAAAAAAATCGCCTTCAATAATATTGAAGGCGATTTTTTAATTATGCTTATAAACGCGATATTATTTTTTCTTAGCGTCTTTTGCATCAGCGTTCTCTTGTTGCTTAAGAGCACGAGTCATTACAATAGATGCGATAGGAATACGCGGAGAATTCATTACTTCCATATGCTCAGCAGGGATGTCAGATACACGCATGTTCTCATTCAATTTCAAGTTAGCAATATTGACTTCAATTGCTGCCTTCAAATATTTGGGGAATGTACGAACACGTACTGTTTTCATTTTAATTTCAAGACGTCCACCCGCTTTAACACCTTCTGGAGTACCTACATATTTCAAAGGCAAATTGGCCACAACTTTTTTGTCGTCTACCAACTCCAAGAAGTCGATATGCGTCAATGAATCGGTTACTACATCAAATTGCAAATCTTTCATGATGCAACGGTACATTTTACCATCAACACTGATTTCTGCTAATTGAAATTCTGGTGTATACACCAGGTGACGGAAAGCAGAGGTAGGTGCACTGAAAGATACGTTACCTGTACCACCGTAAATAACGCAAGGCACTTTACCATCGGCACGCAAGTGACGAGTTGCTTTTTTTCCAAAATCGGTTCTGTTTTGACCTTCGATTTTAATGCTATTCATAGCTTTGTTTTGTTTTTTCTTCTTTCAAACCCAATCGACAATCTATCGAACGTTTGGTATTTGAATGATTTTTTTAGTTAAAAACCCGCTGTGGGTTTCGGCTTTGTGCCGGATAGATTTTTTTGTTTAAACAGTCGTTAAAGTATTTTAATTAACCCTTTCTTTTGCTGTGCAAAAATAAGGAGCTGATTGATTTATTTTCAAAAGTATTTCTGATGGCTATTGCAAATAAATCTGCAGTAGGCAAAACTTCTATTTTAGAACAAGCTTGTTTTAAAGGAATAGTATCGCAAACCACCAATTTTTCTAGTACTGAATTTTCGATGTTTTCGTAAGCCTTACCGCTCAATACTGGGTGTGTACAAAAAGCAGTAACGCTCAATGCACCGCGCTCTTTAAGCATTCCAGCCGATTTGGTTAAGGTACCCGCAGTATCACAAATATCATCAATCAACACAATATTTTTTCCCACTACATCACCAATAACTGTCATCGATGCTACCTCATTAGCGCGTTTACGCTCTTTGTCGCAAATAACCATTTCGGCTCCAAAATACTGCGCTACTTCACGTGTACGGTTGGTGCTACCTACATCAGGCGAAGCAAAACAAAGATTTTGAATATTTAATTGTTCGATATAGGGGATAAAAATAGCTGAACTATCTAGATGATCAACCGGAATATCGAAAAAACCTTGAATTTGCGGAGCGTGCAAATCCATAGTCATTACACGGTCGGCACCAGCTGTGGTTAATAAATTAGCTACCAATTTAGAAGCAATAGAAACACGGGGCTTGTCTTTACGATCCTGCCGAGCAAATCCAAAATAAGGAATAACAGCAGTGATGTATCCGGCAGAAGCACGTTTAGCAGCATCAATCATTAACAAAAGCTCCATCAAATTGTCTGTTGGGGCAAAGGTTGATTGTACTAAAAAAACATAATCACCACGGATACTTTCTTGAAATACAGGCTGAAACTCACCGTCACTAAATTTGGGAATGTCAATTTTACCTAATTCTTTACCAAAATGTTTGGCAATTTGTTCGGCAAGGTAATGAGACTTGGTACCTGAAAATATTTTTACTGATGAATCCATTGAAGATTTTCTTAAAGCAAAATTGGAGTGCAAAAGTATTAAAACGAAAGCCAAAAACCTATTTCTTTTTTAAAAAAATTTTATGCTCCACCATAAAATATCCCTCGACAGCCTACTTGTTGCTCAATTGATTAATTGCCGAATTCAGTTATCTTCGCCACCAATAATTTTTTACACAATTAATAATGTACACATGAACAAAATCTTGAGTAGCCCAATACTAGTAGCAGCAAGTATTATCGCATTGACAATCAATACTTCTTGCAAAAATGAAACAGCAAAACCAGCATCTGCAACGAGTGGCAGTACAGCGGCAATGGGAAAAATTGCCTATGTAAATGTTGATAGCCTTCAGGAAAAATATGCCTATTGGAAAACCGAAGCCACTGCTCTTGCAGCAGAGCAATCAAGCTTAGAGGCTGAATTGCAGCGTTCGGCACAACAATTACAAAATGATTATGCGGCCTTCCAACAAAAAGCACAATCCGGCAATATCAGTGAAGCAGAAGGTAAAGCTACGCAACAACGATTGGCGCAAATGCAGCAATCTTTAGAGACACGCAGAGCAACCATGGGTGAGCAATTACAAGCCAAACAAATTGCATTCAGCGAAAAATTGCAAAAAAATATTGATGACTATTTGGCGATCTACAATAAAGACAGCAAATATGATTTCATCTTTTCCTACACCAAATCGGGTCAAATTCTTTATGCCAACAAAGCATTAGACATCACTGAAGATGTATTGAAAGGCTTAAACGAATTCAAATCATCTTCTAGTGATACCACTAAGGGTAAATAAAAAAACGACTTCTTTTGGAACAACAGGAAAAGGCAGATTTTAAACGCAGTTTATCGCTTTTTGACGGCACTTTGCTCGTTATTGGCTCCATGATTGGCTCAGGCATTTTTATTGTCAGCGCCGATATTGTGCGTAATGTAGGTAGTGCTGGATGGCTGGTGGCTGTTTGGGTCATTACCGGCTTGATGACAATGACGGCTGCCATAAGTTATGGCGAGCTCAGTGGTATGTTTCCCAAAGCAGGCGGACAATATGTTTATCTCAAAGAATCCTATAATAAACTAGTCGCCTTTTTATATGGCTGGAGTTTTTTTGCTGTCATCCAAACAGGCACCATAGCCGCTGTGGGCGTGGCCTTTTCAAAGTTTGCTGCTTATTTAATACCAGCACTTAGCGAGGACAATAAATTATTCGTGAGCCCTGAGGGCGGATTTTCTATTTCGGCTGCGCAAATCATGTCGATTGCCATCATCGTACTGCTCACTTACTCCAATACGCGCGGTGTAAAGGGAGGAAAAGTGATCCAAAACCTGTTTACTTCAGCAAAATTAATTTCATTATTTGGCCTAATCATTGCTGGATTTGTAATGTTTAAGCCCGATGTCTGGAACGCCAATTGGAGCCATTCTTTTGCAGCAACAAAAGAGGTTTCGGAAGGCAATTGGATCAGTATCGGAGGCACGGCACTTTTGGGTGGCATTGCAGCAGCAATGGTGGGATCTGTTTTCAGTAGTGATGCTTGGAATAACGTAACCTTTATCGCGGGCGAAATGAAAAATCCCCAACGCAATATTGGATTGAGTTTATTTTTCGGAACACTCATTGTAACAGTTATTTACGTTTCGGCCAACCTGGTTTATCTCGCCGTTTTACCGATGGACGAAATCGCCCATGCCACCAAAGACCGTGTAGCAGTTTCGGCTTCCAATGCTATTTTCGGAACAATTGGCACGGTAATCATGGCGGTAATGATTATGGTTTCCACTTTTGGATGCAACAATGGATTAATATTGGCGGGTTCTCGTGTGTATTATACCATGGCACAGGACGGATTGTTTTTTAAAAATGCGGCCAAGCTGAATAAAAACGGGGTGCCTGCTTGGGCCCTTTGGGCACAGTGTTTGGTGGCCGGCATTCTTTGTCTTAGTGGCAGATACGGAGATTTGCTCGATATGATTTCCTTTGTGGTGGTACTATTCTATATCCTAACTATTGCGGGGATTTTTATCCTTCGCAAAAAACAACCACTTACACCAAGACCGTATAAAGCCTTTGGCTACCCTATTCTTCCTGCCCTTTATATTGTTTTGGGCATTAGTTTTTGCGCACTATTAATAGGGTTCAAACCTCAATTTACTTGGCCAGGACTCATTATCGTACTACTCGGAATTCCTATTTATTATTTTATTCAGCCAAAAGTTGTCAAGGTCTAAATGAACAAGCAACAAATCAAAGAACTATTTGCCCAAATGAATGACCTACACGTGGTGGTCGTGGGTGATGTCATGCTCGATAATTATTGGTGGGGCGATGTAGAACGTATTTCGCCCGAAGCACCCGTACCCGTGGTGAATATTAAAAAGAAAGAAAGCCGATTGGGCGGCGCAGCCAATGTGGCCCTCAATTGTAAGAGCCTTGGTGCACATGTGAGTATTGCATCGGTATTGGGTAAGGATTCTGATGGAAACTTACTCATTGACTTATGTAAAAAAGCAGGTCTGGATACAGCAATGCTGATGCAGAGTGATGAACGCCAAACAACTACTAAAACCCGCGTCCTGAGCCGCAATCAGCAAATGATGCGCCTCGATGATGAACAAACAAAAGAACTCCATACCAAAGAAGAACACCCATTTATAGACCTTGTGCTGCGAATGCTTCAAAGAGAAAAACCACAAGTATTGATTTTTGAAGATTATAATAAGGGGGTACTGAAAGAAAATGTAATTGCTCGCATTACGGCGCATTGCAAAGAATTGGGCATTATCACAATGGTAGACCCTAAAAAACATAATTTTTTGGCTTACAAGGATGTGACCATTTTCAAACCCAATCTAAAAGAAGTTCGAGAAGGATTGAATCTTGCTTTGGATACTGTTTCATTGACAGAACTTCGGGAAGCACATCAACAATTAAATGAAGCATTAGGGCATCAAATCACCTTTATCACCTTATCCGAACAAGGCGTTTTTACAACCGATGGCAATCAAGAAATTATAAGTCCCTCGCACATCCGCAACATCGCTGATGTATCAGGGGCAGGTGATACGGTAATAGCCACTGCAGCATTGGTTTTTGCACTTTCTAAAGACATTAAAATAATGGCTGAAATCGCTAATATTGCAGGCGGTTTGGTATGCGAAAAAGTAGGTGTTTTGCCCATTGACAAGCAAGAATTAGAAACGGAATGCTTAGCAATTTTGAGCTAATTTTTTCAAAAAAATTCTCCAGAATGGGCAGCTGCTTTATCGAGTAATCATTAAAGGGTATTGTCGATCCAATGTATAACAGTGGCATCATCAATAACAGCAAAGCTTTTCTACATCATGTGTTTTAACCTGTGAACCCGATTTAATCTTGTGCTAGACAAGGCGTTTAAGTATGTGTAGCAAGCGATAACAATATCCTTTAATACAGCTCAATGTTAATGAAGAATAATAATTGGCCATAATTTAATTCCTTCTTATAACACTATCGATAAATACTAATTTTCCCAAAAAGAGAATGATTACTTTTACAGATTAATTATCCAGCGAAAAAAGTGCTGAAGGATAAAACTTGATTCATTATTTAGAGAAAAACGACAAGAAATAGGATTAAAGATTATGCAGACAAACTACTCATAAGGCTCATCAGTAATTATTTAGAGCGCAACAATATGGCCCACTTTAAAGTAATGGACATCAATACACGAACATTATAGATCAATTCAATAATTAAGAAAAACAATAAGTACAATGAGCAACGCAAACGAAAGTAAATGTCCCTTTCCCCACGGGCAAATGAAGCAAAGTGCAGGCATCGGAACCTCTAACAAAGATTGGTGGCCCAACCGATTAAATTTAGGCATTCTCCGCCAACATTCTAACCTTTCAGACCCTATGGATAAAGGTTTTAATTATGCCGAAGAGTTTAAAAAATTAGATCTCAAAGCCATCAAACAAGATATCTTCAAATTGATGACCACATCGCAAGATTGGTGGCCTGCAGACTATGGTCATTATGGTCCTTTGTTTATTAGAATGGCATGGCATAGTGCAGGTACCTATCGTATTACAGACGGACGCGGTGGTGCTAGCACGGGCAATCAGCGTTTTGCACCCATCAATAGCTGGCCCGATAATGGCAACTTAGATAAGGCCCGTTTTTTGCTTTGGCCTATTAAACAACAATATGGCAACAAAATTTCTTGGGCCGATTTGATGATTTTAGCGGGTAACTGCGCACTAGAATCAATGGGCTTCAAAACTTTTGGTTTTGGTGGTGGTCGCGAAGATATTTGGGAGCCCGAACAAGATATTCATTGGGGTAACGAAACAGAATGGTTAGGCGATAATCGTTATAAAGGGGATAGAGAATTGGATAATCCTCTTGCTGCGGTACAAATGGGTTTAATTTATGTTAACCCACAAGGTCCTAACGGCAACCCAGACCCTATTGCTTCGGGTAGAGATGTGCGAGAAACCTTTGCACGTATGGCCATGAATGATGAGGAAACCGTTGCTTTGGTAGCTGGTGGTCATACTTTCGGAAAAGCACATGGTGCAGCAAGTGAAAGTCATGTAGGTCGTGAGCCAGAAGCGGGTAGTATTGAAGATATGGGTATGGGCTGGAAAAATAGCTATGGCACTGGTAAAGGTGGCGATGCCATCACCAGTGGTATCGAAGGTGCTTGGAAACCCAATCCAACTACCTGGGATAATGGCTATTTTGAAACCCTTTTTAAATACGAATGGAAATTAACGAAAAGCCCTGCAGGTGCACATCAGTGGATTCCTACCGATGAAAGTGCAGCAACAACTGTGGTAGATGCACACGACAAGAACAAATTCCATGCACCCATTATGACAACAGCAGACCTGTCATTGAGAATGGACCCTGCTTACGAGAAAATTTCAAGAAAATTCTTGCATGATTTTGATGCCTTTGCAGATGCTTTTGCAAGAGCATGGTACAAATTGACCCACAGAGATATGGGCCCCATTAGTCGTTACCTAGGTGAAGAAGTACCCAAAGAAGTATTGATATGGCAAGACCCAATCGCTCCTACTACTACTTCATTGAGCAATGAGGAAATTGAAAAAGTAAAAGGCACGATACTGGCTAGCGGATTGAGCATGGCACAATTGGTATCTACCGCTTGGGCTTCAGCATCTACTTACCGTGGCTCAGATAAAAGAGGTGGTGCTAATGGCGCTAGGATCAGATTAGAGCCCCAAATCAATTGGGAAGCCAATAATCCAGCTCAACTGAAATCGGTTTTATCTGTTTACGAGCAAATTCAAAAAGACTTAGGCAATAGAATTTCTATGGCCGATTTAATTGTCTTGGGCGGTTGTGCTGCAATAGAAAAAGCAGCCCATAATGCTGGACAAAGCATAACGGTGCCCTTTACAGCGGGCAGAGGCGATGCGACAATGGAACACACCGATGTGGCTTCTTTTACGGTGCTTGAGCCAAAAGCAGATGGGTTTAGAAATTATAAAAATGCTACTTGTAGCACAGTTACCGAAGAAATGTTGATTGACAAAGCACAACTCTTAGGCCTTACTGCACCCGAAATGACCGTTTTATTAGGCGGAATGAGAATGCTGAACGCTAATTATGATGGCTCTAAACATGGGGTATTCACCCACAACAGGGAAAGTTTGAGCAATGACTTCTTTGTAAACTTACTTGATTTGGGTACTGTTTGGACAGCTACCGACAGCAAAGGCGAAACATTTGAAGGTCGCGACCGTGCAACAGGAGCCAGCAAATGGACCGCAACCCGTGCCGATTTGATTTTTGGTTCTAATTCCGAACTACGTGCTATTGCGGAAATCTATGCGAGCAGCGATTCTAAAGCAAAATTTGTTACAGATTTCGTTGCCGCTTGGAATAAAGTGATGAATGCCGATAGGAACTAATCTTCTCACTATGATGAACAGGAAAATGCAAGCCCTTTAAAAGGCTTGCATTTTTTTTTGTATTGTACCATTTAGTACAAGGAATCAGGTGGATTTTTAGAGGTCTGAGTTGAAATCTTATCCAATTAAAAGGACTAAACCGAGCTTTTGCTTGTATAGCCCGCCTTTTTATTTTATGGGCAAAAAATATCTTTTACATACCATCGGCTTACTATGATTACAAGCAATTATACTACGGGAATCCCCATAGAAAGATATTGCCGAGCTCCCACAAAAAGAAAAATCTTATTTTAAATCATAAAAATTGCGAAAAAGCCTCAATTCAAAATGGTATTGTCTTCTAATTGTAATAAATTTGCGCAGCGCAAACAAAAAAACAACTTTAAAACAATCAATACTTTATGGCTTTCGATTTCGATTTAATCCAAAAACACTATTCTAAGCTTCCTGCTCGTGTGGCTGAGGCGCGTCAATTGTTGGGTCGCCCCTTAACTTTGACTGAAAAAATCTTGTATGCCCACCTTTGGGATAAATTTCCAACAGCTCCTTACGAGCGCGGTGGCAGTTATGTAGATTTTGCACCAGACCGCGTAGCCATGCAAGATGCAACAGCTCAAATGGCTTTGTTGCAATTTATGCAAGCAGGTCGTGCCAAAGTAGCGGTGCCCAGCACAGTGCATTGCGACCACTTGATTCAAGCAAAAGAGGATAGCAAAACGGATTTAACGCGTGCCGTAAACGAAAGTAAAGAGGTATATGATTTCTTGGCTTCGGTGTCGGACAAATATGGTATCGGTTTCTGGAAACCAGGTGCAGGTATTATCCACCAAGTAGTTTTAGAAAACTATGCTTTCCCAGGCGGTATGATGATTGGTACTGATAGCCATACAGTAAACGCAGGTGGATTAGGTATGGTGGCTATTGGTGTTGGTGGTGCTGATGCTTGTGATGTAATGGCAGGACTTCCTTGGGAATTGAAATTCCCTAAATTAATCGGTGTAAAATTGACCGGCAAATTAAATGGCTGGACAGCACCAAAAGATGTGATTTTGAAAGTAGCAGGTATCCTTACGGTAAAAGGCGGTACTGGTGCTATTGTTGAATATTTTGGTGAAGGTGCTACAAGTATGAGTTGCACAGGTAAAGGTACCATCTGTAACATGGGTGCTGAAATTGGTGCAACGACATCAACTTTTGGTTATGACGATAGCATGAGCCGTTACTTGAAAGCAACCAACCGTGCAGATATCGCTGCTGCTGCTGATGCGGTAGCCGAACACCTTACCGGTGATGCTGAGGTATATGCTAATCCTTCTGCTTATTTCGACCAAGTAATCGAAATTAACTTGAGCGAATTAGAACCCCATTTGAATGGTCCATTTACACCAGATTTGGCTACACCGATTTCTAAAATGAAAGAAATGGCTGCTGCCAATGGTTGGCCTACAAAAATCGAAGTGGGATTGATTGGTAGCTGTACCAACTCTTCTTACGAAGACATCAGCCGCTCAGTAAGCCTTGCCAAACAAGTAGCCGAAAAAGGTTTGAAAACAAAAGCAGAATTCACCATCACGCCCGGTTCTGAACTGGTGCGTTATACCATCGAAAAAGATGGTTTCTTGAACATTTTTGACCAAATTGGTGCTAAGGTTTTTGCAAATGCATGCGGACCTTGTATCGGTATGTGGGATAGAATGGGTGCTGAAAAGCAAGAGAAAAACACCATTGTCCATTCCTTCAACCGCAACTTTGCAAAGCGTGCCGATGGCAACCCGAATACTTATGCCTTTGTGGGTTCACCAGAATTGGTAACGGCTTTGGCTATAGCGGGCGATTTAGGATTCAATCCTTTAACGGATACTTTGACCAATGAAAAAGGAGAGCAAGTAAAACTAGACGAACCAACTGGATACGAATTGCCGCCAACAGGTTTTGCTGTTGAAGATGCTGGATACCAAGCGCCAGCAGAAGATGGTAGCAAGGTGAATGTAGCTGTAGATGTAAACTCTAGCCGCTTACAATTACTAGCTCCCTTTGCTGCTTGGGAAGGTACGGACCTTAAGGGTTTGAAACTTTTGATTAAGGCAAAAGGAAAATGTACGACCGACCATATTTCTATGGCGGGTCCTTGGTTAAAATTCCGCGGACATCTGGACAATATCTCAAACAATATGTTGATTGGTGCGGTAAACTTTTTCAACGAAAAAACAGACAACATCAAGAATCAAATTACAGGCGAATATGGTCCGGTACCAGCTACACAACGTGCTTATAAAGCTGCTGGCATTGGCACTTTAGTGGTAGGCGACGAAAACTATGGCGAAGGAAGTAGCCGTGAGCACGCTGCAATGGAACCTCGTTTCTTGGGTGTGCGTGCGGTATTGGTAAAATCTTTTGCTCGTATCCACGAAACCAACCTGAAAAAACAAGGTATGTTGGCCTTGACTTTTGCCAACAAAGCTGATTATGATAAAATTCAAGAAAACGATACCATCGACATTCTTGGTTTAACCACATTTGCACCGGCTGTTCCATTGACTTTGGTTTTCCACCATGCTGATGGCAGCAGTGATAGCATTAGTGTGAACCACACTTATAACGAACAACAAATTGAATGGTTTAAAGAAGGAGCTGCCTTGAATATTATACGCAAACAATTCGCTTCTTAAATACAATCAAAAAAGAAAATCCAATAAAAGCCGAACCTCATCGTTCGGCTTTTATTGTGTAGGGACATAAACTTTGAATTGTCATTGAATACTTCTAATTTTAGAGCAAAATAAATACTGATGAAAAAAATTATACTCTCGATTGCCGCATCATGCCTAGCCCTATCAAGCTTTGCTCAAATTACGATTACGGCAACTGATATGCCTGTATCCGGCGATACGCTTCGATACAGCATCGCTAGCCCTGTAGGCAGTGGCTTTAGTGCTGCAGATAGTGGAACAAGTAAAACATGGGATTTCAGTAGCCTTGGCGTCCTTAGCCAAAGTATTGATACTTACAAATCAGCATCCGCTGTAAGTATTGCTTATGCCCTATTGATATCTCCTAGCGCTTATGGCTATAAAGTTGCCGATAGCTTTCCAGGATTAGGAGCCATTTTGCCTGTTACAATCAATAACTTGTATACCTTTTTTAGTAAAAAGTCAAGCCCATCAAGGTATGTAGCCGAAGGATTTGGGGCAAACATTGCAGGATTACCCACTCCTGCAACCTATTCTGACGAAGATGAATGGTACTACTTCCCACTAAGTTATGCCAATACTAATAACTCTACTTTTGCCTTTAGTTTTGCTTTGCCTACCCTAGGAACTTTAAAAATATCTGGTACGAGAAAGACTAGAGTAGATGGCTGGGGAACGATTAAAACACCCTTTTTAAGTACAGCAACCAATTGTATCAGGGTGCGCAGTGTTGTGGATGAAATTGATTCCGTTATTGCAGGTCCTCTTCGACTAGGTATTCCTCGCAAAACAGTGGAGTACAAATTTTTAATCAATGGCGAACACTACCCTGCCCTTTGGATAACATCCAATGTTTTAGGGAGCACAGAGACAATTACAAGTGTCCGCTATAGAGATGCTAAGCGTGTTGGCAGTAATATTTTAAGCAAAACGAGCGCTATCCAATCCATAAAAGCCTATCCAAATCCTGTGTCAAAAGGGATACTCCATTTAGATATGCCAAGCCATTGGAACAATTACCAAATTTCTTTGTTTGATATCCAAGGAAAGCAAGTAGCCTCTGCTACAAATAGCAAAACCCTTGACCTCAGCAATCTTGCCTCTGGACAATATATAATACAGGCAGTGAATGGCAGCGAGGTAGCCTACACAACAATTCAAAACTAATTACGATTATAAAGATCCTTAAAGAAGGCTACTCCATTAGGGTAGCCTTTTTCTTTTATAAAAAAGGATAGAAAGCCATGACAGAATGCTATTAAACGTCCATGCTATACTTCGGCTCGCTGAGCATGACACAGAATTATATGCACTGTAGTCATGCGCTTTTCTTCAGCCATTTTCAATAAAATGAAATACTTTGCATCGCCGCAACAATAAGAAGGAGACATGTGCTACCACGTATCGAATCATAAGGATAAAAACATCATCAAAAAAGTATTCAAAGCCAAGTTTGACCAGGAAGATGATTTCAAAGTATCTTATCATGTAAATGGTTTTGACAAACCTTTATTGCCTTTTATCAGCAATGAAGATGCTGCTTCCATTCAATTGTTTCGGTGGCGATTAGTACCTTCTACTGTTAGTGATGAATCTTCTTTTTTGGCCAATACCCTTAATGCCCGTGCAGAGGATCTGTTGCAGAAAAGCTCCTATAAAGCTTATTGGCAAAATAGAGGTTTAGTGATTTGTAGCGGTTTTTTTGAACCCCATAAAGCTGCGGGTATCAAGCAATCGCAGGCCTATTACATTAAACCAAAGCATGAAGAATTCTTTAGGCTTGGCGCTATTTGGGCAAAGTGGAAAGACCAATATACTTGTAGCATCATCACCCTAGAAGCCTCTCCATTCATGGCCGAAATCCATAATGAGGGCAAAAGGATGCCGCTAATGCTCAGCAATGATGCAGCCCAACAATGGCTACAAAAAGACTTGTCACAAGAGGACATGAAAAAGCTAATGAGTGCCTCTGTTGCCGACGAACAAGTAGAAAGCTATAGAGTAATGGATGGTATTATGAATGCGCGTAAAAACACGAATATTCCAGAAGCCATTAAGCCTCTGGAGAATGCCCTTGGGCAGATCAGTTTGTTTTAAATTATTCGCTCCTAGGGTCTGACTGTACAGGCATCCGCGCACATTTTTGTACCTCGAGAATGGGACAGCCAAAGTCCATCACTACTGTACCCAAAATAAGATAGACACCATTGCCATAAAGTGGATAAGCTTTTAAGGATGGCGGGAAATGAACTGTATCAAAAAAATGTCCTTGCTCATCAAGAAAGGTCCCAAATTTCATCAAGTTCCCGTTCTTGGTTTTTACCGTTTTATCGGCCACAAAATCGCCCAGCATTTTAATCATTTTTCCTTCATGCTGCGCCAAATCTGCCGCCATTGCATCACCTCGATAACGCGACTTCAAAAGGTCAAACATTGAGCCGGAAACAGGGAAGCCCAAAAGCTCCATTTCGTCGTACAAATCTTCTATAAAGGAACTTTCTAATTGGGGCAAAACAGCCTTTTGAACTGTTTGCTCAAAAAGTATATTGGACGCTTGTTTTTGGCTACTACTGTTCAGTAACATATGCGCCTCCCAAAGCAATTCCTTTTTTTGTTGTTCTAAAAACCCAAAAGCACCCGCCCGGATCAATACAATCATTTGCTCAAGACCAGCACCGGTACGCAAAGCAAAATTATCGATGCTGGTATAAAGGCCATTCAGGTTTCGCTCTTCCGCTATTTGTTGGGCCAATTTGTTTTCGAGATGGAGCAAGACATCAAAGCCTAAATAAATAGTAGTGCCCTCTACTGTTGCTCCAAAATTACTTTTGTTGACACAAGGCAAACGTACTGTGGCGCCTGCACGTTTGGCTTCGTTTACATACACTTTGCGTTGATAAAAACCACCATAATTATTGAGCACCGACACCATAAACTCGATGGGATAATAGGTTTTCAAAAACAAGCTTTGGTAGCTCTCTACCGCAAAGGAGGCCGAGTGTGCTTTGTTGAATGAATATCCTGCAAAGCTTTCCATTTGTCGCCAAATTTCTCTTGATGTTTCTTCGGGGTAATTCATCTGTTGGCAATGCTGAAAATACTTGCCTTGTATTTCCTCCAAATGCTTTTTGCTTCTGCTTTTGCCACTCATCATTCGGCGCAACACATCGGCATCGGCAAGGTCCAGACCACCATAATGATGCCCAATTTTCATGACATCTTCTTGGTACACCATTACCCCATAGGTTTCTTTTAATTGCTGCTCGAATACCGGATGCGGATAGACAACCTTCGATGGGTCGTGATGTCTTTCGATATAGGCTTTCATCATACCCGAAGAAGATACCCCCGGCCTGATGATAGAAGATGCGGCCACAAGCGTAAGGTAATCGTCGCAACGAAGCTTAGTGAGCAATTGCCGCATGGCAGGGCTCTCAATATAAAAGCAGCCAATCGTATTGGCCGACTTGAGTTGTTGGGCAATTTTAGGGTCTTTAAAAAAACGTTTGGGATTGCTTGTGTCAATGACAATTGCCCGGTTTTGCTTTACAATGTCTTTACAATCTTTGATATGCCCAATGCCTCTTTGGCTCAAGATATCAAATTTTTCAAAGCCAATTTCTTCGGCCAAGTGCATATCGTATTGCACTGTGGGCAAGCCTTTGGGCGGATAGTCTAAAGCCGAATAATAAGTTAAGGGTTGCTCCGAAATCAATACCCCCGATGCATGAATCGTTCTTTGGTTGGGAAAATCCTCCATTTGGTTGTACACCGAAAGGATCATCGTAGCCACTTCGTGCTTATTCAAAATACTTTTGGGCTCGTATACGAGGCGGTCGATATCGGCTTTGGGCAAGCCATAGACTTTACCCAATTCGCGCAAGATGCTACGCGAACGAAAGGTACTCATTGCACCCATCAAGGCTGTATGCCCTGTTTGGTAGCGATGAAAAATATACTCATACATTTCATCTCTGTCTTGCCAACTAAAGTCTACATCAAAATCGGGTGGCGACTTTCTTTTGGGGTTCAAAAATCGCTCGAAATACAAATCCAATTCGATAGGACAAACATCGGTAATGCCCAAGCAATAAGCCACAATACTATTGGCACCACTGCCCCGCCCCACATAATGGAATTGCTTGGAACGCGCATATCGGCAGATATCATCTGTGATGAGAAAATAAGAGGAAAAATGAAGCGTATCAATAATCTCCAATTCTTTTTCAACACGCTCTTTAGCTACTTTATCCGTTTTCGGGTAGCGTCTTTTCAATCCATCAAAGGCATATTTGCGCAGCAGCAATTTATCGTCATAACGATTACCGGTAAAAGTTTTCTTGTTGCGATGGGCGCTAAAATCAAAGTCAAAACGACATTGATCCAACAACCTTTCCGTGTTCTTAATAATCTCGGGGAAATCTTTGAAGCGCTCTAAGAGTTGCGCCCGAGTAGGAAAGACCTCCATAGCATCGGCATATTGATGTGGCTTGAGTTGGGAAATTAAAATATTATGGTCGATAGCCCTTAATTGTTGGTGCAAAGTATAGTCTTCCTTGCGGATAAAAGACACGGGCTGCCACAGCACATATTTGCTCAACTTGAGGTTATTAAGGCATCGAATTTTATTGAGTTGAAAATGCCGAATGCCTATGTACTCATGCTCTGCTAATGCAGTAGTATCGATGCTTCCGAAGGGATAAATCACGAAGCAATGCTGAAAATAAGGAGCCCTCTGCGGGAGTTTTGTTTTATGGCTATTGCTATACGTAAGCAGTTCGTTGAGCTCTTTAAATCCTTCTGAATTGCGGGCAATGCCGATATACAAGAGTTCATCTTCGTTTCTAAATTCTACACCCACAGTTGCAGCTATTTGGGCTGCTGCACAAGCTTTGACAAAAGATAGCGAAGCGCTACTGTTGTTGATATCGGTGAGCACGGCCGATGTATAGCCGCGCTCTTGCAAGCCTTGCACCAATTGCGCTATCGATAAGACACCATACCGAAGGCTATAATAACTATGTATATTCCACAACATCTCAAAAACACCTGTACGCCTCTTTATAAACTTGCTGCACGCATAATGGCTAGGTTGCCAAAACGATTTTTGATTGTATCCATAGCCGTCATCAGATTGAGGTCGGTGATGGCGTCGTTGAATAAATCAGTTTGATAACTACCCGAAACCAAGTCGCTCAATTTGATACCAATCAGGCGGATGAGCATTCTGCGCGTGTATAATTTTTCAAAAAGCTCGAGTGCTTTTTGGCCCAATAACTTATCGGATGAAGTAAGGGGCAATTTGACTTGCTTGGTAAATGTTTCGAAGTTGGAATAACGAATCTTAAGGGTGAGGCAGGCGGTGAGCCTACCCTCTGCCCTCAGGTCGTAGGCAAGCTGGTCAATCATTTGTACAATAGTCTTTTTCAACACCGCCATATCTATCGTGTCTTGCTCGTAAGTATGCTCTTTGCTCATACTTTTTTGCTCTCTAAAAGGTACAACGGGCGTGTCATCTAAGCCATTGGCTTTTCGCCAAATGATCACGCCGTTTTGCCCCAATACACGCTGCATAGTCTTTAGCTCCAATTGCTGCAAAGTGTGGATTTTACTAACGCCCAAATTCCGCAATTGTAGATAAGTTTTTTCGCCAACCATTGGTATTTTTTTGATAGATAGCGGTGCTAAAAAAGATTTTTCGTTGCCTAGGTTTACTTGTATTTCGCCACAAGGTTTGGCTTGCCCTGTAGCTATTTTCGAAACGGTTTTGTTGGCCGACAAACCAAAGGAAATGGGGAGGCCAGTTTCATTCATAATCTCTTGCCGGAGTTCTTGCGTCCATTTCCAACAGCCAAAATATTTATCCATCCCACTGATATCTAGGTAATGCTCGTCGATACTTGCTTTCTCTACCAAGGGGGCGCGGTTTTCGATCACCTCGGTAACCATTGCCGAGTATTTACTGTACTGATCCATATCGCCACGCACCAAGATCGCTTCGGGGCAAAGCTGCCTTGCCAAGCGCATAGGCATGGCGCTATGCACACCAAATTTGCGCGCCTCGTAACTGCAAGAAGCCACCACCCCTCTGTCGCTGCTGCCGCCTATCAGGATGGGCTTGCCAACAAGTGCCGAATTTTGTAGCCTTTCTACCGAGACAAAAAAAGTGTCTAAATCGCAGTGAACAATATGTCTTTCCATAGTTTTTATCAGATTTTCTTCCTACATTTGTCATTAATAATAACAATAGAAAGTTATCAATAATATCAAACTAAAATGACAATACAAAAAATTTTTTGGGCAGAAAATGTTCGTTTTTTACGTAATCGTAAGAGAATGAGCCAAGAAGCATTGGCCGAAATTTTAGAAATCAGTCGCTCGAAGCTAAACGCTCACGAAAATGGCCATACCATCAATCCGCCTGTCGAAGATTTGGTCAAAGTGTCTGCTTATTTCAAAATCAGCATCGATACTTTGCTCAAAGTAAACCTGAGCAAACTAGGCGAACTGAAACTACGGGAATTAGAAGCCGGCAATGATGTGTATATGATGGGCGGCAATATTCGCGTACTGGCTATTAGTGTCAACAAAGACAACAAAGAGAACATCGAGTATGTACCCATCAAGGCCAAAGCGGGTTATGCCGCAGGCTATAGTGATCCCGAATTTATTGCCAGCTTGCCCAAATACAGTTTCCCTAATTTATCTTCTAATGGCAGCTACCGCATATTCCCTACTATGGGCGACTCGATGCTCCCCATACCTGAGGGCGCAGAAATAGTAACCCGATATGTGCAAGATTGGACCTCCATCAAGCCCAATAGCCCATGTATTGTTATCTTAAAAAACGACCAAGATTTTGTGTTCAAATTAGTGACGGTACAAACCGAAGGACAATTGCTTTTGGTATCTTTAAATACAGCTTACAAGCCTTATACGGTAAGCGTTGAAAATGTACTAGAGCTATGGGCTTTTGAGCGTTACATCAGCAAAGAACTACCCGAAAAAACCAGTGATCTGGACGAGTTGAAAACGATGATTTTGGGATTGAAAGAGGAAATGAGTAAGCGGAAATGATTTGGAGATGATAACACAAAAAAAGCCCAATCTTTCGATTGAGCTTTTTATTTCTTAGTCGGGACGACAAGATTCGAACTTGCGACCCTCCCGAATGCTTTCGGGATACGCTAATAAAGGCTTTCAGGGTTTTAATTGTTTTTGGTGTTGGCCTTGGTAGTCGAATTGGTGTTTATTCAATCACAATCCTTTCCCGCTGCACATTTCCTGCTTCATCCTTCAATTCAAGAATGTATGAACCACTAGGGATATTTAGTATTAAAGTAGCTTCTTTATTGCTAAAGTTTAATGGCTCTTGATGTACAACACGACCTAGTAAATCATAGACTTTTGCAGTAATAGATGCCTTTGGAATGGCAAAGCAAGTGATTGAAAAATTGCCGTTACTAGGATTAGGAAAAATGGAATAAGCATTTTCAAAATTCATTTCTGAAATACCTAAACCAGTAGTTTTTACATTAACTGTATCACGTTTGATAACTCCACAAATGTTTTGTACCACTACATAAGTATCTACTGCATTAATGATGCTATTTGCGTTTACAGAGATGATTGCACCACTATCAATCAATACTCCCTTTTTGTACCATTTACAATCTAAGCCCATAGCAGTTGTACTATCTTTTGTTCGCCCGATTTTTACTTTACTACCAATAGGTACATAAGTATCATCTCCCGCATTTATATCAAGGTCTATGGGGATGACAGATACATCATCTATCAGGTAATAGGAGTATTGTGTATAAACGTTCCAATAGTTCGGAAACTTAGTAGAAACGGCAGCATTAGGGAAAAAATTTCCGATAGTGATATGTGTTTCATTCCCAGTAGCTACAAAGCTCCCCTCAATTTTTACCCAATTCATAGTATCCTCTATAATGGTGTTTGTAAATACTTGCGGAGTAACACTTGTAATTTCTTCACCTGCTGTGTCTGCAATTGAATTAATTGCACCATTATCCAAATAAGCCCCAATTTTATTGTGTACATAGCCAGTTGCCTCTGCACTATTAATCCAAAAACTAACACAATAAATTTTACCATTAGTTAATGGTTTAATTAAATGTCCTTGTAAATTATCTCGATAATTAAATGGGAGTGGAATTGGTGGGGGAGGAGATGTTTTGTTATAAAACATCACAGCGCCCGCCATCGCATTGTTTGTATGGGGCATTTGCCAAAAACCACCATTGTTAGGCACATAAAGAGCATTGTCGCCACTTGAATTACCACATGTATTGTAATACTCCATTCCATATGGCATTAAGGAATCTATTGCATTTTGCCAATATTTTGCATAGTGAATTTTATTCCAATCATCGGGGCATTTGCTATATTCTTCAAAACTAGGATTCTTAACAAAATTGGCTTGTGCCACACTTTTAAGTGCAACACAAGCCAAAAATGAAATTATTGCTATATTCTTCATAGCTTTTAATTAATTATAAATCGTAAACATGTAGTACGCTCCTTATCATCACCTATACAAACCAAGTAAACACCTTGTGCCTTTTGTCCAAGTTTTACACTCATTTGTCCATTCACAAAAGTTGCTTTGGATTGATAAACTAATGAACCAATTGCATTATACACTTTCAAATTTACTGCTTTATTTTCAGCAATAGATTGTTTAATTACAAAGCTACCATTATTAGGATTCGGATATAATGTATAAGCATTATTTCCTTCACCACCTGTAATGGTCGCATCGGGAGCAATACGATAGTTTGAACCATTATTATATTCGCAACTATCATCATTATACACCATATAGTCGAAACTTAGGCGTTGCTGCAAGGCTCTTGCTTTATACACTACAGCACCGTCCTTTACAGGGCATTTGTTGGCAATAGTTTGTAGCAGGGCACTATCTCCCGCATTCATATTACCCTGTAAATGACGAAAGAGTATTTGCTACAAAATCCTTACAAGAAATAAACTGTTTTAGTGTTGTCTATGGTAGTTGAATTGGTGTCAAAATGCAAAAGATAATGGCAGAATTTTAGGAGAATTTATCAAAAGACTTTTTTTTGAATAATCCCCAAAGACTATTTATTCCATTGGCTAAGGAGCACAAAAAAAGCCCAATCTTTCGATTGAGCTTTTTATTTCTTAGTCGGGACGACAAGATTCGAACTTGCGACCCCAAGCACCCCATGCTTGTACGCTACCGGGCTGCGCTACGTCCCGA
>JAIXWS010000094.1 GCA_027491165.1 Sphingobacteriales bacterium
ATGTACAGTTAGGCTTAAGGCATGGCTACAGAAGCCTTCATTTGAGCAAGCCATTTTTGTTACAAAATGCAAAAAATCTTCATTAAAAATATCGTGTTTTTCATCGTAAAAAACAAACATAACAAGTTATTCTTAATGCACAAAAATAAATTTATATTTTCTTAATAAATAGGTTTTATTTTCTACATTTGAAAATAAAATATCTATACGCTGGGCAGCTTTTTCCGCCAATTGATTGTAGGGGACTATTTACTAGGCGATAGTTCTATAGGATCATTGCACATTAATTCTTCCAAAGCGGCTCCGCCTTAATTCATATTGAGCACTAGAGCATACTTTTCGGTTGGATTGGAGCATAGTCTAAGGCAAATGCAATACCAATAACACAAACAAAGAGGCAGCCGCAATAGCGACTGCCTCTTTGTTAGATTAGCTGTGTTGGATTCTTAAAGAATATTACCCAAAGGGTGAAACATAAAAATACCTCCCTTTATGATTGCAGCAGTGCCGCATATTTCTTTCTTTCTTCGATTAGCACCCAAATGTTGATGGCAAAAAACACCATGGCTATGGGGAAGCCAGAAGTATCTGTTATTGTATTGCAGAGTAGAATACCCACCATGACGGGGAAAATAACAAGGGCTCCCAAAGCACGGGTCTTAGGGATCATAAATAAAAGGCCTCCGATAATTTCAACCACGCCAACAAGGGGCATCAACCAAGCTATCGCCATAAAAGCTTCGAAGGCTTTCATCATGTCTTCAGACAAGTTGCTGGGCATAGGCATATAATGAAAGAGCTTGTCTAAACCAGCATTGAGCATCATAAGCCCGAAGAGGACACAAAGCACCAAGAGTATTTTATTTTTCATTTTTATATTTTTCAAAACATTAAAAAATTACTTCGTATCGTAAGCCCACTTGAGGTAAGTAGCACCCCATGTAAAGCCGCCACCAAAAGCCGCAAGAATAATATTGTCGCCTTTTTTCAATTGGCTTTCCCACTCCCAAAGACATAAGGGCAATGTGCCATTAGTGGTGTTGCCATATTTTTGAATATTGATCATCACCTTTTCTTCAGGAATACCCATGCGTTCGCCCGTTGCGGAGATGATGCGCAAATTGGCTTGATGGGGCACTAGCCAAGCCACATCATTTGAAGACAAATTGTTACGTTCCATTATTTCGGCACTAACATCGGCCATATTTTTTACGGCAAATTTGAAGACAGTTTGTCCTTCTTGGTGCACATAATGTTCTTTATTCATTACCGTTTCAATGGTCGCAGGCTTTACAGAACCGCCTGCTTTTTGGTGCAAAAATGCACGACCAGCACCATCGCTACGTAAGATAGAATCTTGCAATCCATTTCCTTCGGTATTAGGCTCTAATAATACAGCAGCAGCGCCATCGCCAAAGATGATGCAAGTTGCACGGTCTTCATAGTTCATAATAGATGACATTTTATCGCCACCGACTACTATTACTTTTTTGTATTTTCCTGTTTCAATAAATTGTGCACCTGTAGTTAGGGCGTACAAAAAACTACAACAAGCTGCATTGACATCATAGCCAAAAGCATTTTTCATTCCTGTTTTATCAGAGATGATATTGGCTGTTGCTGGAAATTGCATGTCGGGTGTAGTAGTAGCGCAAATAATTAAATCAATCTCCATGGGGTCGATACCGCGCTTGCTTAGCAATTGATTCACAGCGTGCATGCCCATGTCGGATGTGCCCAGCCCTTCACCCTTTAGTATGCGTCGTTCTTTAATGCCGGTGCGACTGGTTATCCACTCATCATTGGTGTCTACCATTGTTTCCAATTCGGCATTGGTAAGAATATAATCCGGAACATATCCGCCAACAGCCGTAATGGCTGCATGTATTTTTTGCATTGACAATTTTTTAAAAAGAGAATTCTTCAAATATTAATTCATACCTCCGCAGGTACTGATTACCTGACCTGTTACATAACTACTCAGATCTGATGCCAAAAACAAAGCAACATTGGCTACTTCTTCTGGCTTTGCAAAGCGAGCCAATGGAATTTTGTGCAACCATTTGCCACCGCCGTCGCCATCATTGAGGTAATGAGTCATATCGGTTTCAACAAAACCCGGGGCAATAGCGTTTACACGCACATTTCTACTGCCCAATTCTTGTGCAATAGATTTCGTGAAGCCAATGATACCTGCTTTCGAGGCAGCATAGGCGCTTTGTCCTGCATTACCCATAACACCCACAACCGAACTGAGGTTGATAATGCTCCCGGCTCGCGCCTTCATCATTGGCTTGATTACTTGGCGCGTAAGATTATATACACTCTTGAGATTGGCTTGCATGACATCGTCCCATTGTTCTGGTGTTACACGAAGCAATAAATTATCACGTGAAATGCCAGCATTGTTGACACAAATATCTATACCACCAAAATCCTTGAGCACATCCGCCGCCAAGGCTTCGCTTGCCGCATAATCTCCGGCATCCGATTTATAGCCCTTTGCATTGACGCCAAAAGATTTAAGTCTTTCTTCGAGGGCTTTTGCACGCTCTTCGGATGACCAATAGGTAAAGGCAATATGGGCGCCTTGCTCTGCAAATTTCAAAGCAATTGCTTCACCAATCCCGCGGCTTGCGCCAGTGATGAGTGCTGTTTTGTTTTCCAATAACTTCATTGAGGTACAAGATAATTAGTGCGTAAAATTAGTAAAAATATCGGTGGGGTATAGTGTTTTGTCTTTTTGTTTTTGAGGATAAAACAAAAAGCCCTCCCTAATGTAACAAAGAGAGGGCCTTCGAAATACTGTTTCCAAACTTATTCGGGATTATTTGTCGTGAATTCCCATTGCGCTTGGGGCTCAGGAGTATTGTCTGCAATCATGTCTTTGAGGAAATAATACTGAATGGCCATGATCAAAGGTATGGTAAACAATAAACCTACTCCACAAAAAAGGGTGCCCAAAACAGCTAAGCCCAAAGAGACAAAAGCAAAAATGATTACTTGTCCGATATTATTGCGGCCAATCTTAAAGCTGTACTTCAATGCATCAGTAAATGACAATTCAGTAAACTGAATGATGAACGAATAGGCAAACAGTGCAACAGATACCACTACCACAAATAGCACAACAAATAAAATCAATACAATAATAGAAGTACCATCCATAAGCCCAGCAAAACCCTCGGGGTTGTGCATATTGGCCATAAATTCTGTAAAAAAGCCAATACCCAAAATAGCAACCACCATCAAAAGAAAGGGTATAAGTATCAAAACAGAGAGCACTAATAGCAGCAGATTACCCAAAAACAAACGACCGAATTTGGGAGCCCAGCTGAAGAAATCATTGAAATCCAATTCAGGCTTTGTATCATAAACCTGCAGTGCAGAAAAAATTGAGGCGGTATAAATAAAACTGAACAAGCTAGTAATACCGCCAAATGAAGGGATAAAACCAATGATACTACTGGCTATAAAATAGACCAGTGAAAATCCTGCAAACAGCCAAACATTTGCCCTAAGGGCATTCCATGCAAGCCCTAAGCTTTGAAAAATGCTGAAAGAACCAATTGTAGATTGATTGCCCATAAAATTATTTTTATTGATGAGCAAAGATAATCTGCGTTTTGAGAAAAGCCAATGTAATCTTATGGATTCGGTAAGCTTTCGGCAAAACCCAAGTACTCGCTAGACGATTAAATGCCGTTGGGTAAAAGAATCTGCGGAGCAACACCAACAAGAAGAACAAGCATTGCGGTAAGTACCAAGAGAAATTTATCAATACCCGACAATTCGCTAGCCATTTCAGGGTCGCCTGTTTTAAAATACATGGCGATGATTACTCTGAAATAATAATAAGCACTTACTGCAGCCATGATTAAGGCAAATATAACCAACCACATGAGGTTTCCTTGTGCTACAGCTGTTTGCAACATATAAAACTTAGCTATAAAACCTGCAGTAAGCGGGATACCTGCTAAAGAAAAAATGAAAACGGTTGCTACGGCTGCGAGTAATGGATTCTTTTTTGCCAGACCATTAAAACCATCAAAAGTGTAGTCTTTTAATTTGAGCAAAACGGCAAACATCCCCAAGGTGGCCATCGTGTAGGCAACAGTATAGATAACCAAACCTTGCCATGCCAATGCACTTACCGAAACAACCGAAAATAACATGAAGCCGGCTTGTGCAATAGAAGAATAGGCTAGCATACGTTTTACACTTTGCTGAAAAACCGCAGTGATGTTTCCAACAAACAATGTTGCAGCAGTGATGATGGCCAATACCATAGTCCAACTGTCGCTAATAGTGGCAAATGATGTGTGGAACAAACGGATAAAACCAATGAAAGCCGCTGCCTTACCAATAGTAGCCATAAAAGCGGTAAAGGGGGTAGGCGATCCATCATAGACGTCGGGTGTCCAAAAATGCATTGGTGCCGCAGAAACCTTGAAGGCAAAAGAAATGATTAAAAACAAAACGCCCGTGAGCACCATTGGATTGACTTGCTCCAATTGCAAAAAGCTAAACTTGCTGATATTAAACTCGCCCGTTGCGCCATAGATAAGGGTAATGCCCATTAATAAGATCCCTGTCGAAAAAGCACCCATCAGAAAATATTTCAAGGACGCCTCGCTACTTTTCAAATTACGCTTATCGCTACCCGCAAGGATGTATTGGGGAATAGAAATGATTTCGATACCCAAAAACATAATCAACATATTGTTGAAGGATGAAAGCATATAGGTACCCACAAGGATAAAAAAGAACAAAGCAAAATATTCGCCAACATGCTTGCCCACTTTAATGATATCATTGCCCATCAACAGCACATACAGCAAGGTGGCAGCAGTCATTAGCGTATTAAACCAAAGCGAAAAAGGAGTAACGGTTAATTGAAAGTTGAAAAACATTTGGGTTTCACCGGGTTTTGCCGTCAATAGCTCCCAAACATTCACCCCCAACAACAACACAAACAAAAGTGTTGCTATAGAAAGTACGCTTTTCTTTTCCTTCACCACAAAACCTGCATACATCATAATGATGCCTAAAATGGTTGCCGCTATAATTGCCTTCATAATATTGATCGAATAATTTTAATAAAGCTTGTACTATTTCTATCTTTTAAAAAATGTTGTCTTATTTCACCAACACCAAATCCAACAATGGCTGAGGGAATACGCCCAATCCAATTATAAATGCCAACAAAACAATAATGGCTACTAATTCTGCAGCATTCATTTTGGCCACGGTGGCTATACCAGAATTGTTTTCGCCATAAGCTACTTTTTGCACCATAGATAAAGTATACACAGCACCGAGTATAATACCCAAGGCAGCCACAGCCATAAATACAATATGGTATTGCGATGCACTTTGGAAGATGCCCGTAAACAACATGAATTCACCGATGAAGCCGTTGGTCAATGGTAATGCAATATTGGCAAATGAAATAATCACAAGAGCAATGGCGATACCCGGAGCAGTGCTGGCTAAACCACCCATTTTTTTAAAGTCTTGCGTACCGTAGCGATTCTCCACCATGTTTACGATTACCCACATAGCCGTGATATTGATACCATGGTTAAACATTTGCACCATCAATCCATGATTAGATAATTCAGTGCCAGAAAAGGCTGCAGCACACATGAGGCCCATATGGGCAATTGAAGAATAGGCTACCAAACGCTTGATATTGGATTGCACCATGGCTATGAGCGAGGCATATACAATACCCATAATAGACAAGGTCATGATCAATTCGGACCAATATTGTGCGGCCTGTGGCATCACCGGAATCAACCAACGCATCACGGCATAAACGCCCATTTTTACCATTAAAGCACTCAAGATAATTGTGATTTGAGTGGGTGCTTGTTCGTATGCATCGGGCTGCCAAGTATGAAAGGGGAAGATCGGCATTTTAATAGCAAAAGCCACAAACAATAACCAAAAGATAAAGTGTTGTTGCATTGCAGGAAGCGATTTACCTGCAGCCATAATGTTTTCGAGGCTCATCGCATTTACACCGTTTGTCTGCAAAGACAAATAAATCAATGCCGACAACATCATTAAGCTACCAACAAAAGTGTATACAAAGAATTTGAAGGTTACTGGAATGCGGCGTTCACCGCCCCAAGTAGAACAAAGGAAATAAACCGGTATTAAAGCTAGCTCCCAAAAGAAATAAAACAGCAAAGCATCGGAAGCTAAAAACACACCCATTAAACCCGCTTGACTCAATAAGATTAGACCATAATAAGCTGCAGGATTGGGAATTTCCTTGTGTCTGTTGATGAGTAAAACTACGGGGAAAATAACACCTGTCAACAAACAAAGCATAGCAGCCATCCCATCTGCAGCAAGGCTGAACTGTGCGCCAATGGCGGGCATCCAGGCATAGCTCACAGGAGCAATTTGCTCTGTGCCACAATAAGCGGCTACATAAATAGATAGAGCAAGGCTAATGAGCGAGCCAAATAAGGCGACATTTTTAGCAGCATCCTTTGCAAGAAAAGAAACAATACCCACTAAAAACGGAATGACGAGAAGTAATACTAAAACCATATTTCCTGAAGCTAAAAATCTTAATTAAAAATTGACAAAAAACAAACCCAGCACAAAAATCAAAACGATACCAATAACCATTGTAAACAAGTAGGCACCCACTTGTCCATTTTGCAACAGGCGCATTCTATCTGCAGCCCAACGCACCATTTTGCCCACACCATTTACACCACCATCAATACCTTTTCTTTCAATGATTCTGTCTAAAAAGCCGCTGAATTGCACCAGTGGATTTACCACAACAGCATCATAGAATTCATCTACATACCATTTGTTTTCGAGCACTTTGGCAAGGCCTGTATTCGCCACAAAATTGGGGCTTTTGGTACGTGCATAAGCTAGGCCAATCATCACAGAAACCAAGCCCACAGACAATCCCATCAACATCAACTCGGTGTTATGCTCCATATGATGAGCGCCAAAATTGGTTACCGCTGTATGTAAAAACTCGTTTAAAGAATGATGCTCGCTGAACACTTCTGGCAAGCCCACAAAACCCGAAACAGTGGCCAAAATAGCCAGTACAATCAGTGGGAATGTCATGGCTGCAGGGCTTTCGTGCAAGTGATGTTCTTGTTCGTGAGTGCCACGGAATTTACCAGAGAAGGTAAGGAAGTACAAGCGGAACATATAAAAGGCCGTCATCAATGCAGCGCCTAATGCAGCTACATACAAGATTGGACTATGTGCAAATGCAGATGCCAAAATTTCATCTTTCGAAAAGAATCCTGCGAATGGAGGAATACCAGCAATGGCCACGCAACCAATTAAAAAAGTGATTTGGGTAATGCGCATTTTCTTGCCCAAGCCACCCATCGAACGAATATCTTGCTCGCCACCCATAGCATGGATTACAGAACCCGAACCCAAGAACAAAAGCGCTTTGAAAAAGGCATGCGTCATTACATGGAATACTGCTGTAGTGTATGCGCCACAGCCAATGGCGAGGAACATAAAACCCAATTGGCTTACGGTAGAATAGGCCAATACTTTTTTAATATCGTATTGCTTGATGGCGATGGTGGCGGCAAGAATTGCAGTAAGCAAACCCACAATAGCAATGAAATGCAGCGCAAATTCTGATTGATTGTAAATTACTGAGCTACGGGCAATCATATAAATACCCGCTGTTACCATCGTTGCGGCATGGATCAATGCAGACACTGGCGTGGGACCGGCCATCGCATCGGGAAGCCAAGTGTAGAGGGGCAATTGAGCACTTTTACCCATTGCGCCAATAAAGAAACAAATGGCAACCCAAGTATAGGTTGAACCACTTAAGACTGTTTGATTGGTGTTGATTTGGGCAAAAAGTTCGTTGTAATTAAGGGTACTAAAGTTGTAGAGCACCAACATCATCCCTACTAAAAAGCCAAGGTCACCAATACGATTCATGACGAATGCCTTTTTTGCCGCATTGGTATAATCGCGGTTTTTGAACCAGAATCCAATCAACAAATAAGAACAAAGACCAACACCTTCCCAACCAATAAACATGATGAGGTAATTTGAACCCATGACCAACAACAACATCGAGAAAACGAAGAGATTGAGGTAGGCAAAATATTTCACCACACCTTCATCCTCGTGCATATAACTGGTAGAATACACATGGATGAGGAAACCCACACCCGTGATGATAAGTAAGAATAAAGAGGAGAGTGCATCAATTTTAAAAGCAAATGGAATCAACAATTTACCCGAATGAATAAAATCGAACAAAGGAATAATGGTATCTGCAGCGCCAGCTTTGACCTCAAAGAAAATGGCTAAAGACAGACCAAAAGAAACCAACATCATTAAGCTCGCTAAAAAGCCTGCAGCTTGTTTGGGCATCGATTTCCAGCCAAGACCATTGATTAAAAAACCAATCAAGGGAAACAAAGGAATTAAGTATGCTAATTGTATCATATTATCTAGTAAAAGTAAATTTCAAGAAGGGGCATTTTGCTCCAAAAACTTGTTTGTATTATGAATGATTAATGCTTCAATCGGTTGAGGATATTGACATCCACCGAGTGTACTTTACGATACACCATTACAATGATGGCCAAACCAACGGCTACTTCTGCTGCTGCTACCACCATAATAAAGAATACAAAAATCTGTGCAGCACTATCATTGTACATTTTGGAGAATGCTGCTAGTAATAAGTTTACGGCATTCAACATCAATTCGATGCTCATAAAAATAATGATGGCGTTGCGGCGCATCAAGGCTCCCATGATGCCTATACAAAAAAGGGCAAGGCTAAGGAAGAGGTAGTATTGAATCGGCATTTTTTAAAAATATCTTTTGGGTGAATAAATAATATTGAAGATTATTCCATGTCTTTTTTACCAATCACAATGGCACCAATCATGGCACTCAAAAAGAGGACTGAACTGATTTCGAAAGGCAGAACATATTGTTTGAACAATACTTGTCCCAATACTTTGATCAAACCAATATTGGTGGTTTCTTTATTGATGACGCCCAACAAATTGGCTTTGCTTATAGCAGCTATAATCACCAAAAACAAAGTACCACCAGACACCACTCCTGCCAATTGTACCAGCCAACTTTTTTGTGGTTCGGTATCGGCATTGAGGTTCATCAGCATGATCACAAAAAGGAATAAAACCATGATGGCACCTGCATAAACAATGATGTTTACGATAGCTAGAAATTGCGCATTGAGTAAAAGGTAATGACCAGAAATGGCAAAAAAGGTAAGAATCAAAAAGATGACGCTATTCACAGGGTTTCGGCTGAGGACCACGCCCAGTGCGCATCCTATAGCCATAACGGTGAGTATCCAAAAAATTATTTGTAAAATATCCATTGCTATAATTATGCTTTTTGATCTTTTTTAGGGTGAGGAATCAGCATATCCTTTTTCTTATAGATAAAGCTTTCGCGGGTAAAATTGGCGGGCATTACTGTTTCCGAAAGATAAATGGCGTCCTTTGGACAGGCTTCTTCGCAGGCACCACAAAAAATACAACGCAACATATTGATTTCATATCGTGCAGCATATTTTTCTTCGCGGTACAAATGTTTTTCGTCTGCTTTTCTTTCTGCAGCTTCCATCGTAATAGCCTCGGCCGGACAAGCTACAGCGCACAATCCGCAAGCAGTACAGTTTTCACGGCCTTCCGCATCGCGGTTAAGCACATGCAAGCCACGAAATACCGGACTGAAAGAACGGGTTTCTTCAGGGTATTGAACAGTAGCTTTCTTTTTAAAAATATGACCTACGGTGATGCTCATACCTTTGAGCAAAGCAGGAAGGTATATCCGCTCTTTGAGCGTCATCGGGCTGCGATCTATGGGCGCCGCACGTTTCGTTAGTTTTTCCATTTTCCTCTTCTCCGTTTTTTATAAATGAGTAAAATAATCGCATAGTGGTTTCCACAATACGGTTACACCTGTAATCAGCATATTCAACAAGGCCAATGGTATCAAAGATTTCCAGCCAAGATTCATCAATTGGTCGTAGCGGAAACGAGGCAATGTCCAGCGGATAAACATAATCAGTAAAATCATCCCCGTGATTTTGGCAAAGAAAACGGAAACGCAAATAACGGTAAATAATATCGCTGGTACTGAAGCGGCAAGCGCATCCATTCCAGGAAAATTATAGCTACCAAAATATAAGGTGACCATCACTGCCGAACCGATAAACATATTGATGTATTCGGCAAACAAGAACAAACCGAGTTTCATAGAAGAATATTCGAGGTGATATCCCATATTTAATTCAGAATCGCATTCTGCAAGGTCAAATGGCGCACGGTTCATCTCGGCCATCGAGCAGGTAAAAAAGATGATAAAGCCTAATGGTTGTTTGAAAAAGTTCCAAGTAAAATAACCATCGTCCCAAAAACCGTGTTGTTGTTGTGCAATTTCGCGTAAGCTGAGAGAACCCGCCAACATCAACAATGCGATTAAACTAATACCCATTGCCAATTCATAAGAAATCGATTGCGAAGCCGAACGAATGGCACTCAACAAAGAAAATTTATTGTTAGAAGCCCAACCACCAATCATGATACCATACACACCCAAGCTCACTAC
>JAIXWS010000003.1 GCA_027491165.1 Sphingobacteriales bacterium
GCAAAAAAAGCAGCACCTGCTAAGAAAGCAGCACCTGCTAAAAAAGCGGCACCAGCTAAGAAAGCTGCGCCAGCAAAAAAAGCAGCACCTGCTAAGAAAGCAGCACCTGCTAAAAAAGCGGCACCAGCTAAGAAAGCTGCGCCAGCAAAAAAAGCAGCACCTGCTAAAAAAGCAGCGCCTGCTAAAAAAGCTGCACCAGCAAAAAAAGCAGCGCCTGCTAAAAAGAAGTAATTTTATTTTAGCATTTAGAAATAAAAAAGAGATTGTTCTAACCCACAATCTCTTTTTTTATGCCCTTACCACAAAGGCCTCAATGGAATTTATCCCTTGAGGCCTTGTTTAGATGATGTTGATTTGACTAATTAATTGAGCTGCATTTGCTCATCTATCTGCAACTTGAGTTCCCAGCGCCAAGCGGTATCCATCATTTGTGCTAATGCATATTGGATGTTCCAACCCAATAGTTTACAGGCCTTAGAATTGTCGGCATATACCGCAATAACATCCCCTGCTCGGCGATCACCCATTGTATAGTTTAATTTTCTACCCGACACTGATTCAAAAGATTGGATAAGCTCGAGTACAGTGACGCCATTGCCCGAACCAAGATTGAACACTTCGCAGGCTTGTTGGTTTTTATTGGCAATTAAATATTGTAGTGCTTTTGTATGGGCATTCGCAATGTCCATAACATGAATATAATCGCGCACACAGGAGCCATCTCGGGTATCGTAATCATTGCCAAATACGGTCATCTCGGCACGTTTGCCAATAGCCGTTTGGGTAATTACCGGTACCAGATTTTCTGGTTTTTCTTGTAGCTCTCCGATGAGCACGGAGGGGTGTGCTCCAACTGGATTGAAATAACGCAATAAACTAATATTGAAGCCCGGATTTTGTTTTACGAAATCTTGACAGATTACTTCTCCTATCTGCTTGGTATAGGCATAAGGAGATTCGGCAATTGCAAGGGGGCTAGACTCATCCACGGGCAAGCTTTTGGCATTGCCATATACCGAGCAAGAAGACGAAAAAACGATATTCGGCACAGCATAATCTTTGGCACATTGAAGGATATTGACCAAGGAATTAATATTATTCCGGTAATATTTCAGGGGTTCTTGTACCGATTCGTTCACCGATTTAAAGGCGGCAAAATGGACGACACCCACGATATCAGGATTTTCAATAAATATGGCTTGGGTATCATCCAGGTTGGTTAAGTCTACCTTATAGTTTTTGATCTCTTTGCCCAAAATTTGCTCGACACCTGCAAGCATGCGCAAGGATCCTCGAGAGAGATCATCCACAGAAATGACCTCAAAACCATTATTGACCAAATCTACAATGGTGTGTCCGCCAATATAACCGCAACCACCCGTAACTAATATTTTCCCAGGAATCATAAGCGCGCAAATTTAGTACTAAAAATTAGTTTGTAATGCTCAAAAATATGTCTTTTTCGATGCTCATGCCCTCTTTGAGCCAAATGGTTTGGATACCCAAAGTAGCGGCGGCCAAGGTGTTTTCTTCGATATCGTCAATAAACAAGGTATGTTCTGGTTTAAAGGAGCAATCGGTTAATACCTTTTGAAAAATGGCTGGGTTGGGCTTACGCATACCGATACGATGCGAGTAATATACCTTATCAAAAAAGACGCCAATATTGGGAATCCCGTGGGCCAGCTGCAAGCTTTTATTAAAGGATTCTTCGTGTATTTCGTTGGTATTGCTCAGTAATATTAGGTCGTAATGCAATTGTAATTGTTGTACAATTTGTAATCGGCGCAAAGGGAAATCAAGGAGCAGGGCATTCCAAGCATCGATGATCTGTTGGTCTTGGAGCGGTAGGCCTGAGCTTTCACGAATGATGTCTATAAATTGCCTTGGGCTCAGTTCATTGGTTTCGAGTTGTTCAAAAATATTTTTTTCGTTTAAGGAACGATACACTTCTTCAAATTGGGGGATGTTTAAATCTTGAAGTGCTTTGTAGCTAAGGCTTGGGTCAATATTGAGTAATACATTTCCGAGGTCGAAAATAATGTGTTTAATGCCCTGTATCATGCTGCAAAAATAATTGCTTTTGTCGTTCTTTTTTGCGTAAAATCTGCTACATTTGCAATCCGATTTGCCTTTGGGCAAAAGGGCCTATAGCTCAGTTGGTTAGAGCACCTGACTCATAATCAGGTGGTCCTAGGTTCAAGTCCTAGTGGGCCCACTTTACAATCAAAGGTTTATGATGATAAAAACATCATAAACCTTTTTTCTTGCAAAAAATCTGCAAAAACTTGGAGGAAAAGAAGGGAATAAATAAGAAGAGAGATTTCCTAATTTGATAAAATTCAATAAAAAAGGCTTGGTGGAATACCAAGCCTTTTGAGACCTCTTGTTCGTTTATTTGTTTTTAATTTGTTCCCTGCATTTGCCACAAAACCATACTTTTTCATGATCTACCTGTTTGATTGTGCCATTGGCATCATTCATCATACATTCTTTATGATTTGTGCAATGTGCTAATCCTAAGTTATGGCCAATTTCGTGAAGGACTACCTTTTCTAATCGCTCTAAGGTCTTTTGATGTGTTGCCTCTTTTTTTAGTCTAAAAGTAGATATTACACAGGTTTTACCTGGCCTTAAGCCCAATCCAAAAATGCCAAATTCAGGTTTCAATTTATTTTTAAAATGGCAAATATCATATTCCGTTATAATTAGGGTATTTCTTTGCGAGTTGTATTTTTTAAGTAGTTTATCTGCGTCAACTCTTTTGGTCATTTTAGATAAAACATCAGTTGTTATCCTAATTTTTGGTTGTAGAGTACAATTGACACCATAGAAAGATTTTACGGATTTTTTAACCAGTTCAATATATGCAGGTGAAACATTCCCAAGTGGTTGAATATAAATAACTTCTATTGGCTTTGAAAAGCTAAAGAATGCTAGTATGACAAGGCTTATTGGAATAATAAAAAACAGTCGTTTCATTTCTAGTTGGGGTTGCAATTTTTACCAATATCCAGCATGTATGCAAAGATGTAGCTCATTGACTCTTTGCGCATATCCATCTGCAAAGTAGTGTTATCCTTTAAGGAGAGAAATAATTTACTTGCATAACAATTTTCATCAACACTCGTCAAACCCTGAGCTTTGATGAGATTATAAATCATGTTGACGGTAAAATCCTTAGGGTGTTTTTTTAAGGCCTCTCCTGCAATTGCAAAGGCATCATCTACATTAAAATAGTTGTCTAGTGCTCTCAAGTAAGCATAACATACTAGTTCGTCTTTAGAAGCGTGCCATTTAAAAGTAGTAAAATCACTGCCCAACTCTTTATTGTAATGCTTTTTGTCCATAACGTAGTTGAAAAATACGGCACTATTCTTAATCCCTTTATGATTCCATCCTAAAGCATTAATGATAGCCAATTTGACATCTAATGGGTTGTTATTGCTTTCTAAAAAAACCAACATTTCCTTCGTAATGCTCCCTTTAGAAAGTGAGGCTTTTTTAACCAAGGGAATATCCATATAAGCAGGATAAAAGTCGGTATAAGTTAATGGAGAATCTGCAAATGCAGTTTGGAAAGTGCAGAAGCAAAGAAGTGATATGAGTAGTTTTTTCATAGAGATGGTTTAAAAATAGCATCTTGATTGGTAAAATCAATCATTTTTGCCTTCTACGAATCAAATTTTATACTATATTAAAAGTTTGCTATTGTAATATATTTTTAAAATAAGTAGTTACTTCTTATATAGTTTAACAATCCAGAATTTTTAAAGTAGCAATCGCCGCAACCACAATAGTCATTGCATCCAACGCCATTAAAATAATTATTGGTGTTATCAAAGTATATAGTAATATTTTTTTTCTTAATATTGTCCCAGCATTTGAATTTAATACCCCCCGAGCCATATTTAGATGGCGGAAGATAAATGGTGCTTATTATTTTCAAATTTGTGGTGGCCTTGAATTCCAATGAGTTGTCTGTTGCGCTATAGACATTAAAGCTATAAGTTTTACCATCCAAATCTGATGAAAATTTGCTATTGGGAATTTGAGCGAATGAAGTGTTTGATAATAAAACTAAGCAAACAACCGTTAAGCTAAAAAGTATTTTCATAAAAGGTTTAATTTTTTAATTATTGATTTAGAAATCTGTATTGTTGGGATCTATTGTATCAGTATCCTCTCCTTCAACTTCATCTGTTCTATAATCTTCGTAACCTGTATTTGATTTCGAATTTGAATTTGAATTTGAAGGTTCGTAATAACCACCTTCAGTATTATTTTCTTTTTTTGTTTTTTTCATGCTCTTCTTTTGCTTCTTTTTTTCATCAGCAGGATATTTAGTGCTATCCATTGGTGCTGGCTCAGAAACTATTTCAATAGGTGCATGATTGGAATTACATTTTCCAATTATAAAGAATATTATAATCACACTAAAGAAGAGGTATGTTGCAGTATTTCGAAATTTTCCCTTAGTATTTGAATTTAATGCTTTATTTGTTTTATGATTCATTTCCTTAGTTTTTAATGGTTTTTCATACGTTTTTCGCGCTATTTCTAGTACTTCTTTGTGTTTTTTATCGGGGTTTGCATTCCTAACCTGAATGAGATGCGTTCTCCATTTATCAAGGTTGTTTTTTCCTTGTTTTGCTGAATTGTCCTCTATTATATCATCTGTAGAATCAGCATCTAATTCATCAAAAAACTGAATATTTTTAATTGGTATAGGATCTATACCATAATTATTATTTCCTTTCGTTCCAGGTAAAAAAGTCAAATAAACATTATAGAAGGGAATCAAAAAATACGATCCTGTTTTATTTACATCGTGCATACGCTTGGCTCCTTGTATTAGCACAAAAATGCAAAGCATTACAGGAAGGATGTAAATATGTATTGTTTCGAAAAATATAAAGGTGCGGGATTCGTAGTCGCCATAAATTCCTGTTATATAAAAAGCGTAACTTAAGGCGTATAAGCATATGGTTAAAAGGTATCGTAGGAAAAATGCTTTTCTTGTTATGCGACCCTTTATATTAAAAAATCCGGTCTCTTCATTACCAGATTTTGGTGTAGTATAATTATATAAATTTTTGTTCATCTAATTTTATATGAAATATTTAAATTATTTCTATGGCATTGTTGTTGAAACATATTAATCTAGATAAGAAACTGTAAAATCCATAGAAATTACAAACATTATCAATGAAATTGACATTGTAATAAAGAAAAGCAAAGTCAACACAATTTTTAATGTAAATAATGACTTGTTTTCTATTAAATTTGATGTTATTGGAGATTGATTATTCCTATAAATAAGGCCTTTAAGAAATACTAAAACATACATGGAAATACCTACAATAAAAATAATAAATGAAGTTATATTATAATTATCAGCAACAGCTTTATCTACCATAGCACCACCCATGCTTCCGTCATTTATTTCATAGCTTGGACTATATTTAACTATAGTCATCCAAAAAAAACTTTGGAGAATACAAAATGAAATAAAACCAATATTGGCTAAAATTACTGTCAACATTGATTTTATATAAAATGAATTAAATTTGAATAATTTAAATTTTGTTTTGTATTTGAAAATCCAAAACAAACCGATACCAGATAAAATTGACAGCAAAAATGCCACAAAAACACTCATTATATGTAGTTATATTTTTTATAATTCAAACAATACTTAGTGTTTATTTAAAAATGGGAAATAGACACTGTAGTAATTTTTTATCTGGTTTTTTGTATTAAAAAATCCAGTTTCTTCATTTCCGGAATTTGGTGTTTCAAATTTATAAAGACTTTGAGGCCCTCCCATTTGCTAATATGTATGTTCTAAATTTTCTAAGGCCGTTAAATTGTATCAGCACAAACAATGTTATCTGTTATGATACTCGCTTTGGCACTTTAAGCTACAGAAACCATCTGGACCCGTATAGTCGCAATTTGTAACCCATTCTGTTCTAACCTTGTTGTTTTCTAAATCAAAATATGCATTACCATTATACATATTTCCGATCATACCTATTAACATACTAAAGATAGAAGTGAAATCAGGTTCGCCTCTTAACCAATTTAAATTTGGATATTCATTAATTGAATAGCTAGTGGCGGCTACGCTTTGACTGCACCATTTACAAACTTTTAATTCACAAACAATGTTATCTTCAGATGGCTTGTTGCGTTTGTAAACGGTAATGATTTGCTCATTACCTAATGAGTCAACTTTACTAATTGTTTCTGTATAATCATAAGAATAGGAATTCCCGTCTCTCCATTCAATCTCTGTAGACGGTTCTATTGGCGAGGGGTTATCTACACCACTATTGGTTTCACTACTCTCATCCATATATCCAAAAGGATTATCTGAGGTCTTAGTGTCTTGACAACCAGATAATAAAAAAACAAACAAAACCGATAAAATCAGATATTTATTAGATTTCATTTTATTGGTTTTTGGACGGCTTATTAGCTGTTTTTTTATTGTTTTCCTTAATATGTTTTGTCGACTTAAGGTTTTCATCAGCAGTATGATTAGCAATCTGTTGCATGGCGATTTTTTTCCTGCCAAATTGTTCTTCTATTGAACTAACGTCAAAGTTGAAATCGTTAGCCAAAGATTGAACACAGGTATAGTTTTTATACAATTTCAAAGAATCACTGACACTTTTAGTATCAACTGAAAAAATATATTTATATGCTTGGGCAAATGCAAGCAGACTATCTATATTATTGGCATCAATTAGAATAGGTTTGATTTCATGGACAGGTTCAGGTATTGGGCCTGCTACTGGCTGCGGAGCAGGTGCTGGCCCTTCTTCTGATTTGAAATACTTTGAAACCATGAGTGCCAATATTACAAATGATAATACGCAAATGATAATAATCGTTGCCTTGCTTTTCTTTTTAAGTAAATTAGATTGCTTTTCAATCTGAACAATCTCATCCTCTAATTCGGTAATTCTATCTTTTAATTTTAATGTTTCCGGAATTGGTGGATGCGTTTTTGTCGTGGCGGCCTTGTCAACCCTATCCTCTTGTATAGGTTTGGGTTCTCGATAAATTTCGTAACCATTATTTGATTTAACGTAAATTTGAAAATCGGCACCCCATTTACCATTTGCGCGTTTCAAGTGATCTAAATCTTCTGATATATAGATGCGGGACGCTGAACTTAGTTGATTCTCTAAAGCAGTTGCATCATCAAATAATTTATTGACATGAAACCCTTTTGTAGGAAGATTTGTTTGACCAATACCCCTTTTTGTATAATCAATTTTATCGAGATAATTGCCTTCCTTGTGGTTAATAAATGCACTCCATATTCTATATGCCTCATCTTTAAAATCACTTACTTTAAATTTTAATTCATTAAGACATAATTTAGCGAAACTACTTTTCGCATTTTTTAAAATATTTAGATTGATTTGAGATAAGCTCAAATCGTTTTCTGATAGAAGTGCTACACCATAAATACTCCCAGCAATTCGGTCCCCACTATAGGCTTGTGCAAAGGAATAAAGCTTAAGCATGGAATATTTTTTTCCATTATTTGCTGTAAAATGATATTTCGACAGCATCTCTTTATTGTTCAAGCCATCGACCGTAAAAATTTTAGATTCTAATAAATCAAAATCTTTAATTATCGTATTGAAATTTTCAATATAATCTTGATTGTCAAATGTATGTGTTGTAAAATATTGAGACTTACCAAAAAATACCAGATATGTTTTCATATTATCCAAAAAGTTTTTCCAACCATGTTTTTTGATCTAAATTCTTTCCTGTACAAATATTATATAGTTTTTTCCAAAAACGTGATGGATAGTCGTAGTTGATTCTTACAATTTCTTGCACATTTACACCACCAATTTTACTCACTAATAATTGACCGATTGAATATTCACCCCAAATGACGGGTGCATTTTTTACAAATCCATAAATGGAAGGTCTGAGGGTGCGAATAAAATCTTCTACATTTGCCTTTTCATCAGGGTTTTTATCCCATTGGGATACCATAATGAAAAATTTTGAGTTCTTTAATAACTGTGGTTGATTTACCTCTATATAGTTTAAGAAGTCATAATGCAAAGCATCTTCTCTGTCATGGGCATCTTGAATTGACTCTCCTGAAAGTACTCCGGGTTCAAAAGGGGTTATTAGCGTAAAGATTATTGGGGTATTGTCAATTTTTAACCCATTAAAAATGGCATCAATTTTTTCTGTAAAAGCAGCACCTTCGCTGGTTTTAATGTTTTTGATATCCTCACCAGCTAGATCTAAAAAAGCCAGATTCAGATTTGGTAATTTTGATTTGCTTGGCTGTATTGTTATGCCTATCAGATCAAGAGCGCCTACCGCATTTGGATCCCAAAGCTCGCCCTTATCAAATCTATTAATCATTTGGTCAACTACCATTCTGCCCCCATCAAAAGGAAAATCATTTTCCATTCTGGTCTTAAATAATGCGTCATCACTCTTACGAGCATAATACATTAAAGAAGACAGTAGTAATGATTTGCCTGCAAGAGGAAAGCCTATAGGAATTACTACTATACGCTGGTCTTTTGTGAATTTTGTAAATTCTCTTGCAATTTTTTGCACATCCAAATCAGCTAAAACACCACGTTTTTTATTTTGTGCTGTTCTGCTTTCTTTGGTATTCGCATTTTGAGGTATATCGTGAACATCCTCAATTTCTAGATTCAAGTCTTCCATAAATTAATAATTATATTGTTGTTGGTTTGTTTTTACCCTTTAGTCTTGTTGTTTCTTCTTGATTTTCATCTTTTTTTAATAGCATGAAAATAGCAAGAGGTACTAGTAAATCTATAAATAGACAAATAAAGATGATGCCTAGAGTGTCTGTTTCTGTAATTCTCTTTTTAACTGAATATAATGTATGCTTGATTCTACCTAGATTTCTTGTTTCAGCTTCGCCTAAGACCGGATAGATAATTTTTTTGCTGCCCTCGTTGATTTTTTTTGTAGCATTATCAATATCTGTTCTAAGATTAGATAATGTCAAGATTTGTGGATGGTTAGTTCCTTTTTGTCTTAATTTAATTAATGCCTCAAGAGGTATCTCTCTATCATCTTCAATAATTTTTTTTAATGGTTCAGTATATTTATTTTGTGCAGATGCTAATTGTTGCATTCCTTCTAGCACTAATCCTGAATTAGCCTCACCTGAAACCTTTTTGATATTATTTAAAGTGTAATAATTTATTGCTTTGTCAATCAAGTTTGCATAAGATGTTGCTATATCCTCACGTTGAGCCTGTGTATTACCTAATGAACCATTAAGCTTTATTGTGTCTTTTGTTAATTGATTAATCTGTGAAAGATAATCTTTTGCATCTGGACCAAGTCCACCATCTTTTCTAATTTCAAATAAAACTTTTTCTTTTAAGTTATATAGTTTTTGTAAAGTCGGGACAGAACCCTGAGAAACGCCTTTGGTTGACATTCCCGTAAACTTTTGCAATGTATCATTCATCGCAATAGCTTCTTCTTTTACTAATTCCCTCGCCATATAGGAAGGGTAGAAATAGTTCAGGTTAAATACAAAGAAAAACAATCCACAAATAATGTAGAATACAAGTGCAAGTTTTTTGCCATTGATGGCATACCAATAAGTTATTAATAGTAATAATAGAATCATGCCTGCAATGGCAATGCTTCCATTTTCTGAACCAAAAGGTCTCATTTCCTTCATCCCCAAATGGGTATGCCAAAATCCTACTGCAAATACGATTAAGCTTAATAGCCATGCAGCTATTTGCACGATTGGGGGTACTTTTTTTGTTGTTGTCATTTTTCTAATTTAAAATTTAAAATTTATAATTATTTTAATTGTTACTCTTCGTTATGCGTAAGCCATAATAAACCACCAATAATTGCACCGATCACTTTAGCGACAATAGGCAGCTTCTTTAACCATATCAATAAGTTGAGCATAAAAAGCTCAATGGAATACAATATCTCACCAGCATTTGAATCATTGAGCCTGTGATCCCTTTCCATTTCAAAAATCAAGTTTAATATAGATTCGGAATTAATAAAAAGACCTATTAGAGAAAGCACACAAACAACAATTCCTAACCATTTTATAAAATAGTTTGAAATCTCTTGGTAAGTATTTTCTTCATTATGTATTTTCTTTTGAGCCATGTTTCAAATTAGTAAGTGACAGGTGTATCTAAAGGTATGGTAGACAAATCATTGTTATCTTGTAAGGCATTATTAAGGATTTCAACTCCCTTTTCTTTCAGTTTATTTTCAATTTGCATGGCGTTGATTAAAGCTGTAGACCTTTCGAGAGATGTATATTGATAACCTTTAGTGCTTAAATCTACATGTAGATTTCCCATAGCCCAATATTCAATGCCTGTATATTGACCTTTAAACGTTAAACGAACTTTTGCGTCAAAATCGTCATAGGAGTTATTGGTGATTTCTAAAATTTCAAAATCACAATTTTCGCCACCTCCATAATTTGAGTTAATGATATCAAGTTCATGTCTATTGAGTATGCTTGATGCAATTGCCTCTCTGTCTTGATCAGTTCTATTAGTACACCCTATAAGAGCACTGCATAAAACTAGAATTAATAGCATTCTTTTAATCACGGAGAAATAACATTTGTTTTCTAAAAATACAATTCAAACTATCGCGACCTAATAGTTACCAAATATTGTGACTTAAAATGTCTTAATATTAAATCGGTCTATATTTTTGAATATTGATACTATTATAATTGTGAGAATGAGCCAATCATTTTTAGCACGTATTCAATTGTTGTATAAGACATTAAAATGTAATGCTCTTGATATAAATGCTCTCATGGATGTGTATGTTGAAAATGGCTTTTTTGTTTCAAAAAGACAGATTTATCGGGACATCTCTTATTTAGAAAAGGGCTTTCTGCCTACAGGTGAAGTGCTGATAAAAAACCATTTAAATAATCGGAAATGTGATTGGTTTATTCAAAATGTTGTACAAACAAATAGGATAGATGCTGATTATTTGTATTACTTCATGCTTGCACAAGGCTTTATGCCCCAATATGTTGGAACTGCTTTAAGGGACTTTATCATTGATGAATTCCAAAAACACCTATCAGTCAAATATGATAATGCATTAGCATTAAAGGCAAGAAATAAATTCCCTTCCACTAATGGCATAATGAATACTAATTTTTTGGAAAAACCGCTTCAATCAACAGATATTGAAAAGTTCAAGGAATTACATTGGTGCATAGCTAACAAAAAAAGAATAAAGATTACGGACTTAAAATTAGATATCAAAAGAAACTTCACTCAATCATTGCCTGTATTTTTTACGCCAATTAGATTTATCGTTCATCAAGGTAATATCTATATTGGTGGCATCGGCTCTTACAAAAAAATACTTATATTAGATTTCAACGAAATTGGAGCGTTTCAAATTGTCCATTCCAGCATAAAGGGTATGCAAGATGCCTTCAATCACTTTCAAAATGAATTAAGCAAACGATTCGGCATTGCAGAAAATATTGATGATAAGGTCTATGATATTCAATTGGAATTTCAGGGTAATATTGGAGAGCATTTAACCAAAATTAATATTCATCCTAGTCAAACTTGCAAGAAGCATGGCAACGCAATAAGAATGCAAATCAAATGTGGTATCAACCGAGAATTAATGAGTTGGCTAATGTCTTGGATGTATCATGTCAAAATAGTATCTCCTCAAAAATTGAAAGAATTATACCAATATTGTCATCACAAAATGAAACACGAGGAGGGTAAGCAAAATAAATTTTCGTTGTTTGAGGATATATTTTATAGGTAGGTTCTTAGCGGGATTTGAATGTACAATCAAATACTAGTTTATCAACTGTCATCATTTTACACATCAAACCATAAGCGCTTCACGGGATACTAGGGATAAAATATTAGACCCTTTTTTTATCGTAACTAATCTATTAAATTCTCTTAATTGGTCCTTGGTTCAAGTCCTAGTGGGCCCACTTTACAATCAAGGGTTTATGATGATAAAAACATCATAAACCTTTTTTCTTGCAAAAAATCTGCAAAAACTTGGAGGGAAAAAAAGGAAGAACTAAGAAAGAGATTTCCTAGTTGGATAGAACTCAATAAAAAAAGGCTTGGTGGAATACCAAGCCTTTTAAAATCATTTGTTAAGTGAAATAATCTTCAAAATCAATTTAGATTTAATTTTATTGAAACAAAAAACAAGATATTTTGAGTTCAACTAGATGGTTAATTTTTTTCTAACATCTATTCGTTTGTTGATTTTTGATTAAAATAACAACACACAATTACTTTAATTTTTTATACACCTAACATAATAGCCTCCAGCATCAACTCCACCAAGAGGGAGCATTACATTTGCTGAATCAAAAGTCATGGCAAGACTGTCATTTGATGATGCCCATAAAGTAAGCTCTTTAGCACCAAAAAATGACCCATCATCATTCCTGGCACCCAAGAATGTTTCAAAAAACGGTTCGTAAACTAAGGATTCATTATAATTATCATTTTGACTTCCATACCAATTACGTTTAAAGAAATAACTTAGCTCAATGATTTCTTTTTCGCTAGGTAAATGATAGCCTTGTGGTGCTAAACCTCGCTTATCATAAATTGCAAATTTATTGTAAAGCAGACCCCTAGGTGATGGAATTTTGCCATAATAACACCAAGCGGGAGTTTTTGAATTGTATGCATCTACCCATTCTTGATTAGATTGACAATGTGAAATTAAATCGCCATTTTGAAATTTAGTAGTAATTAGATAGTATTTCATCCAAGTCTGGTTCCCAATAACAACTTCATCAAATCGTTGTTTATAAGGATAGGTATAAGATTCTAATATTTCTCTTGGAATAAATAAACTTCCTTTATGTCCAGTTTTATCACCACAAGAAATTAGAAAAAATGTTGAAAATAACACCAATAAATTTGACTTAAAACTCATTATAAAAATATTTTTTAATATTATTTGGTTGTTTATCTTGAAGTTACGGTTTTAGCTTTCTCCTGTTAAATATATATTTAAATTATATCTATCTGTCACATTCCCTATACCTAAGGTACTAAATGAATTGCCCATCGCTATCACCGGATAAATGTGAAGTTAGCACTTTTATTAAATTTTCAAAATTAAATATTATTTGAGTTATATGCAAATCTTGTAGAGGGCATTTTTTGTAGATCAAATAATGCAGCAATAAGTATGCTGTTTTTGTTCTCTTCAAAAGCGCATGTAATACATGATATAAAAAGGGCTGTACCATAAATGATACAGCCCTTTTTTTGTAGCGTATTTTAATAAAGAGATTATTCTTCTGTTTTCTTTTTGCGTGCCGTCTTTTTGGCGGGAGCTTCTTCGCTTGCGTTTTCTTCCACTGCTTTTTTAGCTTTTGCTTTTTTAGCAGGTTTTTCTTCGGCTATTTCTGTTGCTTCTTCTACTTTTTTAGCTTTTGCTTTTTTGGCAGGAGCGGCTTCTTCAATGGCTTCTGCCTCTTCAGCAGTTTCTTGGACATTCAAATTGTCAAAGTTCAACAAGTCGTTTGCCTTTAACAGCTCATACCATTTCAACATTTTTTTCATGTCGCTCACATACACTCTATCTTCATCTAGTGCTGGGAATACGGTCTTGAAATAGGTTTTAATCGTTTGGTTATCGGCTTTTTTGCCATCCACAAGGGCAATTGTTTTTTCGCTGTCTTTAATGGCTTGTAATACTACATGAAGACGTACATTTTCTTCAATCGTATAAATCTCAATGCTTTCTATAGGGGTTACATTGTGTACGCGAGCAGGGATAAATTTAGTGCTTTTGTCTGTAAGGTTGCGTACGATGGCGCCATCACTTTTAGTGCTCAGCAATTGAAACAAACCTCCGATTCCGGTTACGGCAACTATTTCTCTATATTCCATATGGTATTTTATTAAAGGGCTGCAAATGTAAAAATTTTATGCTTACCCCATCACTTTTATTTTGAAATTTTAGATTCAAGCTTTTATCTTAATAAGGTAATATCTCCTTTGAGAAATATTTCTTTGTTTTTAAGGTTGCCACAAATCATCCGTAGCATATAATAATAAACGCCCATCTCTTCTGCTTGTCCGTTGAAAGTGCCATCCCAGCCTTGGTTGAGGTTGTTGGTACTGAATACCCTTTGCCCATAACGGTTGTAAATACTGAACTCTTTTAATACCACATCTCCTTTGTAAATAATTCTAAAAACATCATTTTTGCTATCATTGTTCGGAGTAAATACGTTGGGTATAGAAGGGGTACAACAGTTATCGTAATACACCTCGCTAGTCAATGAATCAGCGCATCCGTTGATATCCTTTACCCATAAAGAATACAGCCCATTCTCTAATCCACTAATTTGCATGGCGTTGCTATTGTTGAAGCTCCAACGATATGAGTAGGGTTCTGTGCCGCCTTCTACGAGGGCGGTTATTCTACCATTTGTATCTATGCCTGTGCAATCGTTGTGCACAATACTGGTATTGGCTTTTAAGAGTTGGGGCTGAGGCACATTCACCTGAAATGTTTTAAAACATTTAGTCGTATCCAATACAGTGATGAAATGATTTTTCGAAACTAAATTTTGGTAGAACGCATTTCTGCTCGTGTCCGAACTATTTTCTAGGGTATATCTCAACGGCGGGTTGCCACCAGATGCAAATAGCTCAATCATCCCTTCGTTGCTTCCAAAACATTTCGTTGGATTGATGATGGTACTGTCTAGCTTTATTTTCGGATATCCTACGAGGCTGATTAAGCTGTCTACGGTGCAATTATTGCTATCCTTTACACTGACTACATATTTGGCTTCACGTAGCTTATCGAAAAAATTAAGCGTACTAAAGTTGATCGAATTGAGCGCATAGGTGTAGGGCTTTATGCCTCCTGCCGCAGTTAATAAAATAGAACCATCTGGATAATTTTCGCAGGTTGGGTTCACGATAGCCACCTTATCAATCATTAGTTTTGTTGGCTCGCTAATGACTATGCTGCTATCCTTAATGCATCCTTTGGCGTCTACTACTTTAACTAGGTAGCTGCCCGCTTTTATATTTTGGAGCAAAGGTGAGGATTGCAGTGGCGAGGCATCGTAGGCATATTGATAGCTAGGAGTACCTCCATTAGCCGTTACTAAGATAGTGCCGGTAGCTGCTCCATTACACAAGGGCGATTGCGCTTTAAGGTTGATAAAAAGCGGTTCGGGTTGATCAAGCGTAATGACAGTGTCATAAATACAGCCTTTTGCATCTTTTACCTGAAAAGAATATTTTTTAGAAATTAAGCCACTAAACAAGCTGCTCATTGTATGTGGTTTGGCATCTATTGAAAAAGTGTAAGGAGCTGTTCCATCAATACCTATAGCTGTTATAATACCATCTGCATAACCATTACACGAAGGTTGTTGCAATACTAATTTAATACCCAGTTTCTTGGGTTGGCTAATGCTGGCAAGGGTATCTAAAAAGCAACCCATGCTATCTTTAATTTTTAGGGTATACAAACTTGCAGGCAAGGAAGTAAAAATTCCCGAAGAGACAAATGGACCTCCTGAAATCGAATAGGTATAGGGGCTAAAACCTATCGATGGAGACAAACTGATGACGCCGTCATTGCCGCCAAAGCAGGATACGTTGACCGTAGCAATACCTGTCTTTAAACGCAATGAGTCGCTCACGACAGCAGTAATCGTCTTGCTGCAATTATTGCTATCGATGGCTTTAATCAGGTAGCTACCTACCGCAAGACTATCAAATATGCGCGAGCTTTGTAGTATGCCAGAGCTGTTTTTTTCAAACAAAAAAGCACCTGAGCCACCGATGACTTCGATAGTGATCTGGCCGTTTTTGGTGCCATTACAAAGGTTCTTTTTGACAAAGGCTTTCAGGCTAATAGAATCAGGATTTGCAATCGTGATGATGGTATCCTTAATGCAATTGTTGGCATCCCTTATTTGTAGGGTGTACGTGCCTGCAGATAAAGATCCAAATAGTCCAGAACTGCCAAAGCTGCCGCTATTAATTCGGTATTGAAAAGGCGATAATCCGCCGCTGGCCAAAATACTGATGCCACCATCATTGCTAGCATAGCATTTTGGTCTAACTACTGTTAGCGATTGTATATTTATGTTAGGAGGAGGGCTGATCGTATAACTTACATTTTGGAAACAACCGTTTGCATTCGTAAGGTTGAAGGTATAAGTGCCTACATCCAAGCTGTCTCTTTTTGTACCCGTTAATCCTGTATGGGTTCTTACTAAGCTTGCCCCTTGAAAAATTTTAAGCAGCCATGGACTTCCTGTTCCGATAGGGACGACATCAAAAACACCTTTTTGGGTACAAGTTGCTAAGGAAATGGTGTTGATGTTGAAGCTTGGTTTGGGCAAAATATTGATGCTGTATACAACGGTTTGTTTACTGCTTAAGGGGCAGGCATTATCTTGATAGGTGACATAAAAATAATAAGTGCCTGGGGCTACAGAACTGGTGTTCCAAGAAAAGGCACAAGAGGGGCTTGTGGTATTATTGCCAGTCACCGTCATCGTTGCACCTGCTGGTAGGCCTGCAATGCTGACGTTGATATTATTTCCATCAGAGTCTACAGGATTGATATTAAAGGTAAGGAGGCTATCGTTTTTGCAGCTATTGACCACGGTGCTACCACTGGTGGTGCCGCCTACAGCACTAGAGATGCTGCCCATCGGCGACCGATTGCTACAAGTAGACAGTACGATGAAATTCATTTCACGCATACTCGTGCCCACAATAGTAGTGCCGCTGTATTCTGTTACACGATAGACAACAAGGGAAACCTGCGCCAAATTAGGCTTAAAGGTTAATTGACCAGTGCTCGTACTAAAGGAAAAAGTACCCGTAGCGCAAGCCAATGGTGTGCTAGCACTATAGCCTGTTCGATAAGTAACCGTGCTGCTGGGCGTGGTACTTGCATCTAAACCATCTACTAAACTGTACACTAGGCTATCTGTTGTATTGGAATCCACAGCACCAATATTGTATTCTTGATTTACATTGATACAAAAGAAAGGGGTAGGTATTGTCGTGAAGGTTGGGTTAGAGTTTTGTCGTGTACTATTATTTAAAGTGGCCTCCATAGACATTATGCTACTGCCTGGTGATAGAATATTTGAAATGGTAGAACTTCTTCCTGAGGATGTGCTGCCCAAAGAGCCAGTAGATCGAAATCTCCAAGAGCTCGAAGCGGATAGGCTTACCGTGTCTGAATAAGAGAACCTCCTCACTCCTGGAATACTACCACCCTTGCAGGTAGTACTATCTAGGCTGAGGGGACAAACAGGTGTTACCTCCGTACCGGCACCGGCTTCTACATTTAATGACATTGTCCTGAACAATGTAGTGCCATTAAATACCTGCACCACCGGCTTGGCCGTGTACAAGGCATTGAATACAGAAGAGCTTGCGCTACAGTCGCCATAAAGAACCATAGTAACCTTATATCTGCTACCCGTAATATGCGTGTAGTACATCTCGCCACCGTATAAATGTGTAGCATATGATGTGCCAATAGTGGCAAAAAAAGATAAGAGTATCAGTAAACTAATACGAAGCGTATAGTATTGTTTCATTATTTTCTTAATAAAATATGAGGAGTAAAAATACGACAAAAATGAATGTGTATGTTGTTTTGTGTTTCAAGGGCCTTATGGCTGTGCCAATTATACAACCTTTGATGGGGCAGGTGCAGCACTTCGATTATGGCACAAAGACCTTTTTTAAGATCTATGAACATCATATAGGTATAGACGCATCCCGAATAGAAATAGCGCAGGCTATTATGAATTATTTGTTGTTGCAGAACAAAAAAAGTAATTTTAGCCAATAGAATTTGCGCCTGCTTTTTATTGAATGCTCATCATGAAAACAAAATTACTTTTAGTCATCGTTTTTACTTTGCTATTGGCAACAAGAGAGACTTGGGGGCAGGCAATGCATTTTTCGCAATATTATAATGCCCCCTTATTGGTCAATCCAGCTAATGCGGCATTAATGCCCGAATCAGATTATCGACTTGGCGCCCAACATCGCAGCCAATGGGCAGCATTACCAGCGCCTTTTACCACTACATCTATATATGGGGATTTCCAAGCATTTCGGAATAAAAACCAGACCAATTGGATGGGTATAGGATTTGCTTTTTTTAATGATAATGTTGGTGATGGGAAATTAAATTTATTTCGTTCGGATGCAACCCTCGCCTACCATGTCCAGATTGGAGAAAACCATATGCTTTCTGCCGGTACCACTGTTAGTCGTGCTTCTCGAAGTGTGAATTTTAGCAGATTCAGTTTTCCAGTGCAATGGGATGGCTACACCTTTAATAGAAATGATCCTAATCAAGAAGGAAAAGGTTTAGAAAAAACAAGTTTTAATACGGTATCAGCGGGTATCAATTATGCATTTTTCCCGAACGAGTCTTTTTATATGAAGCTGGGCTTTAGTACTGCCAATTTGAATAAGCCCACCGAAACGTTTTTTAAGGGTGGTGAAAACACCCTACAATACAGACATACAGCAAATGTTGATGCCTTGTTAAAGACATCGGATAATTTTATTCTGAATCCTTCTTTTTATTACAGTACCCAAAGCGGTGCACAAGAAATGTTATACGGTTCCCTTTTTCTTGTAAATCTGTATAAACCCACTGAGCAAATAGCTGCTAATCAAATTATTTTTGGTTTATTTCATCGTATTGAAGATGCCTTTGTTGGGGTCGTTGGTATTCAACGAAATGGACTCCGACTAACGAGTAGTTATGATTATACGATGTCCACATTGCCTATTAATGCAGGCAAGGGAACGGGTGCTTTTGAAATTTCATTAAGGTACGAGGGCTTATATGGCGAAAGCTCTAAAGTTCGTAATATGTATCATTGCCCAAGATTTTAAGTTGAGGGCTATTACAAAAATTTATCCCCTTTATTTCTTTTGATTTCAGAAACATATTCTTTGATGTGTTGTTCTTTGCTTCGCTCGCAAATCATCAATACATCTGCTGTGTCAATAACGATAAATTTGTCCAGTCCTTGAATCAGTACTAATTTGTTTTCAGGGGCTTTTACCATGCACTCAGATGCATCAATAACGACTACATTATTGCCATGTACGGCATTGCCTAAATAGTCTTTTTCTGAGTTTTCATAAGCGCTTTCCCAAGTACCCAAATCACTCCAGCCAAACTGAGCCGGCGCCACAAATACATTATCCGCTTTTTCCATTACGGCATAATCTATCGAGGTGTTGATACACAAAGGATAGGTCTTTTCAATGTCGGCATATTCTTTTGGGCTATTGTAAGATGTTATTTGTGCAAATAAATCATTGAGCTCTGGTACGTATTGTTCAAGGGCTTTAATAATGGTTTGGACATTCCAAAGAAAAATACCTGCATTCCATAAAAAATCGCCGCTTTTGAGAAATGCTCTAGCAATGTCAAGATTGGGTTTTTCTGTAAACGTTTTTACTTTAAAGGATTGATTAATTGCAATATTTTGATCAAATTGGATATAGCCATATCCAGTGTCAGGGCGAGTAGGTTTGATACCAAGCGTCAGTAGTGATGTATTGTTCTGCACAAAATCTAAGCCGTCAAACATGCTATTTTGAAATGCCTTTTCATCTAATATTAAATGATCGGCAGGGCTAATGATAATATTTGCGTTGGGATCAAGGGCTTTGATTTTGTGTGCAAAATAGGCAACACAGGCAGCCGTATTTTTCCGCGAGGGCTCACTCATTATTTGATGCTCCAAAAGCTCTGGTAGCTGCTCCTTAATGAGTGCCACGTAACTATGGTTGGTAATGAAGTAAATGTTTTCGGGCGGACAAATATCCTTGAAACGGCTGTATGTCCATTGTAATAATGAGCGACCTGTGCCTAAAATATCAAGAAATTGCTTGGGCTTATGGGTACGGCTGGTAGGCCAAAAACGGCTGCCAATGCCACCGGCCATGATGGCTACATAATTATTTTGAATACTCATTGAAAAAGTTAATGCAGTAAAAGTACAAAATCTCTAAAACAACTGATTGGGGGAACAGGATAATTAAAACTAGATTAAGAACATGCTTAAAACAGCAAATGCCGACACAGTTTTTGTATCGGCATTTGCAAAAGGGGAAATAGCGTGTAAATTATTTTACCTCAGCAATCAATTTTGCGAAAGCTTCTGGCTCATTCATAGCCAAGTCGGCAAGAACTTTACGGTTCAAATCGATACCTTTTTCAGACAATTTGTGCATAAATACAGAGTAGCTCATACCTTGCTCACGCGCTGCAGCGTTGATACGAGTAATCCATAGGCTGCGGTAGTCGCGTTTTTTCAACTTACGACCAACATACATATAGCCTAAGCCTTTCTCTAGTACGTTTTTGGCAACGGTATATACATTTTTACGTTTTCCGTAAAAACCTTTAGCCTGAGCTAATATTTTTTTTCTTTTTGCGCGAGATGCAACTGCATTTTTCGAACGTGGCATACTATTATGGTATTAAATAAATTAAAAAAAGGTTAGCGCATGCCTAACATACGTTTCACTAAGTTCAGATTCGTAGGATGTACGAATGCTGCTTGACGCAAATGACGTTTGCGCTTATTCGATTTCTTTGTTAGCAAATGGCTCTTAAAAGCTTTATATCTGCGTATTTTACCCGTGCCGGTAACTTTAAATGTCTTTTTCGCACGAGAGTGTGTCTTCACCTTTGGCATATTCTCAAATTTGGGACTGCAAAGGTAACGAAGGAAAGTTTAAAAATCAAAAAAAATATGAAATATAAATTTAGGCTTTATTTTTTGACAAAAGGCTAGGCCCTTTTATGCCTTGTTTTAAATTGTTAAAACTATGCAAGCTATCGGCTAATGGTGTTGGGGTGCTGCATTATTCAATTAAGTTTGCATTTACAAAATTACGTTGATGAAATTAAAATCGCTACTATTTTTAGTAATCGCTACACTTTTTCTTTTTTCCTGTTCAAGCGATCAAAATCAGTTTAAGGTCGTAGGAGAAATCGCAAATATGCCCGAACAGACTATTCTGTTGGAAGAAATGGGTATTAATGATACTAAAATTTTGGACTCTGTTCAGTCGAACGCCAAAGGACATTTTGAATTGTCTAGTTCGGCCCTAGAGCCTGGTTTGTATCGATTACATTTTAAGGACAACAAGTTTATTCTTTTGTCCATTTTTAAAGAAAAGGTACAGATACGCGCTGATTGGAATAACCTAGAACAGTATAAAGTTTCTGGTTCTCAAGGTTCGGAAAGCTTGCTCTATTTTTTCACTAAAGTTCGCCAACATATTAATGATATCAATACCATTACCATCGTAATGGATAGTATGCGTATGCGTGGCAATGATTCCCTCTTAGAGATGGCCAACAAAGAAATGGCCGACTTAAACCTGAAGCTAACTTTGTTTATAGAAAATTATGCTGATACCACTAAGTATTTACCTAATGCACTTTTTGCCGTTCAGATTTTAAACCCAAGTGTTGAAAAGCCGTTTTTGGATGCCTTTGTTAGTTCTCTAGCCACGCGCTTCCCAAGTCAAAAATTGGGTAAAGATTTTGTCGCACATTATAAGCGTGGTGCTACCAGTGCCACTAATCCTGAAGAAGGTCTTATAGAAGGCACTATGGCTCCCGAAATAAGTTTGCAAAGCCCAGAGGGCCAAACCATAACGCTTTCTTCCTTTAAGGGTAAATATGTTCTGGTTGATTTTTGGGCCTCTTGGTGCACGCCTTGCCGCAAGGAAAATCCAAATGTTGTGGCCGCTTACAGGATGTATAAAAACAAGAACTTTACGATCTTGGGCGTTTCATTGGATAATGATAAGGATAAATGGTTAAAAGCAATTGCACAAGACAAGCTCGACTGGACCCATATTTCTGATCTTAAAGGTTGGGAATCTATTGCTGCAAGAGATTATAGCATTTCTTCTATCCCTAGTAATTTTTTAATCGATCCTTCGGGTAAAATTATTGCCCGCGACTTACGTGGACCAGATTTGGAAAATATGCTTCAAGAAGTCCTTAAATAAAGGTCGCCCTTATTTTTTTATTTATTGCTCTCATCCGATGAAAGAAGTTATTGCTTTACATGACATTACTAAAAGTTACTTCTTGGGTAAGCAAGAGTTGCCTGTGCTGAAAGGTATTAACCTCCGCGTGTCGAGCAATGAATACCTCGCTTTAATGGGCCCCTCGGGCTCTGGAAAGTCCACCTTGATGAATATTATTGGCTGTTTAGATACCGCTAGCAGTGGGCAATACATACTCAATAACAAAGATGTAAGCCAAATGGATGATGATGAATTAGCCGCAGCTCGTAATGCTGAAATTGGTTTTGTTTTTCAGCAATTTAATTTAATGCCCCGGCTGAGTGCTTGGGAAAATGTTGCAGTACCTTTAATCTACGCAGGGGTTTCTTTAAAAGAAAGAGAGGAACGTGCTTGGGCCATGTTAGAGAAGGTAGGATTGCAAGAAAGAGGCAAACATTTACCCAATGAGTTATCGGGTGGTCAAAGCCAACGTGTAGCCATAGCAAGGGCCCTTATCAATAATCCATCTCTAATCCTTGCCGATGAACCAACCGGTAATTTGGATTCCAAAACTTCGGTAGAAATAATGGATTTGTTCAGTAGCATTCATCAAAATGGCAATACCGTAATGCTCGTAACGCATGAAGATGATATTGCCCATTGCACCCATCGTATTGTACGTATCCGGGATGGAATAGTAGAAAGTGATGTCCGCAAATAGTGCACCTCTATCGTTTGCTAATTTTATTCATGCTGATGGCTCTTTGCCGAGTGCATTTGAAACGGCTAATGGCTTCTGCTCTTTTTTCAAGGTGTTTTTGACTCACACCACTATGCACTCTTTTGCGCCAGAGATTAAAACTACTGCGTTTCAACTCACGGCGCATTAAGGCGATGACCTCTTTTTCAGGAAGGCCAAATTGGAAGGCAATGGCTTCAAAAGGTGTTCTATCTTCCCAAGCCATTTCTATAACTCTATCTATATCTACAAGAGTCATTTGTGGTTTATTTTCCAAAAAGTTGAATGAGTTTTTGAAAGCGATAATCAAATATAGATTTCACTTTGGCATGAATAAAAATGGCTCCAAGAATATCGCCAATAATCCATTTGCCAATGTCGTAGTGCAAAATATCGCGCATCATTACCCCTCCTTCTACCGCTTCAAAATGATGTTCGTGGTGCCAAATATTATAAGGGCCTATCCTTTGTTCATCCACAAAATACTTCATGTGTTCAACGTGCGTAATTTCTGTTGTCCAGCTCAATGGAATGTTGAACATGGGCGCAACTTTATAATTAATCATCAACCCCGGATACATTTTTTCGGGCAAATCAGTAAGGATTTTAAAGGTCATTTCTTCGGGTGTAATCTCATTAAGATTTCGGGGCGACGAAAAGAAATTCCAAGCTTTCTCTAGGCTTATGGGCAAAAATTGTTCTGTTTTTAAAACTTTTATAGACATATAAATAGGGCTTTACTTAGTTAAGGAAATAATAGGCTGCATTCAGTATGCTTGCAAATGAAACCCAAGCCAAATAAGGAATTTGAAGGTATGCAGCTATTTTATGAATAGGATAATAGGCTCGTATCATTAATAAAATACATAGCCATAAGAGGATAATTTCTACCAGAGATGTACCCAATTGATGAAAATAAAAAAATAAAAAACTCCACATGGTATTCAGCAGCATTTGCAAGAGCGTATATCGAATAGCTACTTTTTTCGAATAGCTACTTTTTGATTCAAGAATCAGGAAAAATGAAATGCCCATTAAAATATACAAGCTTGTCCATACCGGCCCAAACAACCAATTGGGTGGTCGAAATGAGGGGTAGTTAAGCGTTTCAAACCAAGCAGCAATATTGCTACTGGTAACAATTCCTGCCCATGCACCGAGTGCAAGCGGAACGGTAATACAAGCAAGTAAAGTGAGTATTTTTTTCATGTTATTTGATGACAGACATACCACCGTCGATTTTTACAATTTGTCCTGTCATCCAGGCTGATTGTTCACTGATTAAAAAAGCCACAGCATTGGCGATATCTTCTGCTTTGCCGATTTTCTTCAAGGGGTGGCGTTGTGCATTGGCTTCTATTTTTTCTGCTGTGTTGAGTAAGTTGGCAGCAAGGGCTGTATCAGTTATCGAAGGTGCAATACAGTTTACACGAATCTTGGGTGCAAGCTCTGCCGAAAGGGCTCTAGTTAAACCCTCTATGGCACCTTTACTGGCCGAAACTATGGAGTGGAAGTTAAAGCCAGCCTGTACGGCAACTGTGGAGAAAAGCACAATAGAAGCGGATGCTGAGTTTTTCATTTTGGGCAATACCGCCTGGATAATTTTGATAGCACCCAATACTTGCAATTCATAATCGGCCATAAAATCGGCCGCTTTAATTCTTGCAAAGGGCTTTAAGTTGATGGCGCCTGGGCAATACACTATACCATCGATTTGCTCCGGTAAGAAACTAACATCTATGGTTTCGTCCATAACATTTAGTGGATGAAAGCTACTATTTTCAGTACTTTCGATAGGATGGCTGTTGTATGTAGCCCAAACCTTGTTGTTTTTGGAGAGGAGTTCTACGGATGCTTTTCCTATGCCCGAACTTCCTCCTACAATGAGTATATTTTTCATAAATTGAATTTCAAGATTATTTTATTTTTTGTTCATTCTACAACGGTCGCTACAATATTTTACCTCATCCCAAACCTTTTCCCATTTCTTTCGCCAACTAAAAGGTCTATTGCATTGCACACAGATTTTTTGCGGAAGATGTTCTTTTTTTAGGGGCTTCTTCAAGGTTTATTTTTTGAGTATTTTAAAAGCATTGACATTGATGGTACACTTTAAATCAAAGAGCAAACTATACAAACCAAAGAAAGTTCTGTTGATATAGATAAAATGCTTGGAACCTCTGTTGCCATTCATTTTGCGCAGTTCCTTATCGTTAGAGAATTGCTCAGTTAGTGCTGCTATTTCATTGAAAAATGTAGGGTTTGAAAAGTCAAATGTATCCCCGCCGAATGGCTGCACAAATATGCTGAGCAGTTGGTGGAACAAGGCTGTGAAATACTTAATCTCTTTGGGGCTGTCTCCTTCTTTCAAAATCTCTAATTGGTACATCCTTTCAGTGAAAATGTGTACATCATCTAAGTTTTCTTTCAACATTAAATCGAAATAGGGTTTATAGAAATCTTCTGGAATAGATTTCATGCAGCCGAAATCGATGGCAATTAAATTTTTGTTTTCATCAATCAGGAAATTCCCGGGATGAGGGTCTGCATGTACCTTGCGTAAATGATGTATTTGGTGCATGTAAAAATCCCAAAGTGTCTGCCCAATCTGATTATTGTCCTTTGAATTGTTTGTTCCTTTGGTGTATTCGGAGAGGTGAATGCCTTGCATCCAATCCATGGTGATGATTTTTTCACAAGACCATTCCGGGTAATAATTTGGGAAACGCAAATGGGGGATATGCTCGCATGCTTTGCGCACTATTTCACTTTGTGTTATTTCCAATTCGTAATCGGTTTCTTCTCTCAGCTTGTCTTCTACTTCTTGAAAATACTCGTCTGAAGTGCCTTTAAGATTAAACATTCTCACCGCGATGGGTTTTACCAAAGCGATGTCCGTTGCAATGCTTTCGCGCACACCGGGATATTGAATTTTTACGGCTAATTTTTTGCCGTTTTTGGTGGCTTGATGCACTTGCCCGATGCTGGCTGCATTGATGGAGTCGGGGCTAAATGTATCAAAAATTTCTTCGGGATATTTTTTAAAATATTGCTTGAAAGTCTTGCGCACTAGGGGTGCCGATAAGGGTGGAACAGAGAATTGTGATAGAGAAAACTTCTCAACATAGGATTGGGGCAATAAGTTCTTTTCCATACTCAGCATTTGCGCCACTTTCAATGCACTGCCTTTTAGGCTCTTCAATCCATCATAAATGTCTTCGGCATTATCTTCATGCAACTTATCCTTGGTGAGCTCTGGGTGAATTAATTTTTCACCATAATATTTAAGGTAATTGCCGCCCACTTTTGCTCCTGTTTTCAAGAGTTTACTCACGCGCTCAATTTTCCCTGTAGGGATAGAATCTATTGTCTTCATTCAATTTGTAGCTTATTGGAAAGGACGTTCTTTCCACAAAAATTTACCCAAGTCAATCACACTTTGAACAGGAAAGGACTCCATAATTTCAAAGCTTGCCTTTACAGATTTTTCAATAAGTACATCTGTTTTCTCAAAATTGGGCGAAGTGTCTTTCATCCAAAATTTAAACGTGAGCAAAAACTGAAGCCATGCGCCTTCTTGGAGCAACTTGGCTTCTATTTTTTGCAATTGTTCTCCCGGTAATTTGTAGTTTTTTTCGAGGATGTCATTGACAAACAATAAGAAATCTTTTCTCATCGCTCCCAATTTTTGGTAGCCTTCCATTGGGTTTTTATCTTCTTTGAGGCTCATTAATATATAGCTTCTGTTGGCGGTGGCCATCTCAAAAAAGGTAAAATAATAGCTCAGTAGTTTATTCGCATCTTCATAGTTGTCGTATCCTTCATTACGATGAAGAAGAGATAGGGTATGGCTATGCAGGCTTTCAAAAAAGTAAGATTCTATGGCCTCGAGCGAAGCAAAAAATGTATAAAAGGCCGATTCTTCAATGCCGATTGCCTTACAGAATTTGTATACTGTTGTAGGTTTTTTTTCATGGTCTAAAACATATTCTGTGTACTGCGACAATAATACTTGTGCAGTCCACTCGGCTGCTTTTTTCTTTGTTGCCATTTTGTTTAATTTTTCTAGCACAAAGTTAGACAAAAATATCCTTCCTACAAACGAGATTTTTTTAAAAAGGCATCAAAAAGCTATTTTTTAACGTTTAATAGAAAATGGGGCGCGTCTCCGAAAGCCGCTTTGTCTTAGGCTTCGTCGCCGCTCAGCCTGACAAACGGCTTTTGGGGTCGGGCTGCTCCAGGCTAGGCTACGCTTCGGCACTTCGTGCTGGCTGCTTTGGCAGCCACACCTTGCACATCCCTGCCCGACAAAGTCATTCAAGCGGGCCTCACGCTGCAGTGTTGTAGGTGCTTGGGTAAAAGCTTGGATGCTTTGGGTGCGGGGTGGGTGCATAAGAATTTTTGGAATGTTTGAGCAGAAGGTATTATTTTTAAAAATACTTGTTTGCAGTCGGGAGACTGCTATGTAGCAAAGCCGATTTGGCAGCACTGCGAAAGCTATCGGCCCAAACTACACTAACTGAGTGTGGAAGGCGGGAAATAGTTGCCATTTATTTTATTATAGAAATGAAAGGCATAAAAATATTAACTTAACAAATTAAAAGTTCGTAGTTAGCACTCTATTCGCTCAAAACAAAAAATGAAAGCAACATATTTAACACATACAATTCTTGCTTCTGTATTCTCCGCTAATTGTTATTCACAAATAACGCTAAACGGAGATTTTGAATATAATAGTGGTGTTTTTTGTCACGACAATTTGACAAATGGTTCTTTTAACACAATGATGGATGATTGTTTTGCATTTGGATTGGGCAATGAGCTTGATATTCAAAGTATTCACTGTGGGCTAAGTAGTCCAGCAAGCGGAAAATGGTTTATTTCATTAGCAACTAATGCATACTCTTTTTTAACTGACGGGGTATCTATTTCTTTAAATTCTATGTTAACTGCAGGCAATACATATAAGATATCGTATTTTGAAAAAGCTGATACGAGCCAATACACTCATACTATTGACTCATTACTCATTGGTATTTCTTCTGCCAGTTCAATGTTTGGTGTTCAAATTTTTTCTTCATTTCCTCAGCCAGAAACAGATTGGACAAATTGGACTCGTAAGTCTTTTTTATTTACCGCTCCTTCTACTTTTAAATATTTAACTTTTAAGAACAAGGGAAATGTCCACGGTTGGAATTTTATTGATAACGTACAAATTGAATTCGTAACTAGCATTAAAGATAATTATCTTAATTCTCAATTTGAAATTTTTCCTAATCCCTTTTCATTGCAGACGACTTTACAAACACAAGATGTTTTATGCGATGCAATTTTGACTGTATACAATTCTTTTGGGCGAATTGTGAAACAAATAGAAAATATTTCTGGGCATACAGTTGTTTTATCAAGGGACAATCTTCCAGCAGGACTTTACTTTTTTCAACTAAAACAAGATAACAAAGTAACGATATTAGACAAATTAATTATCACTGATTGACACACTCCAGCTCGCCTTAATTTGTCGCTGTTGGGTGAATTTTTGGGGCGTAGCTTTTTTGTAGTATAGCTTAAACGTCCGAAATTAGTTTTTGTCAGGCTGAGCGGAGACGAAGCCTAAGACAAAAACTGATGAAGGGAAATGCTAAAATTTATTTTTAAACTATTGCATAAATGCACAAGTACAGCGTTTATATCCTCAAATGTGCCGACAGCACCCTCTATACTGGTATCACCAACGAATTGTACAGAAGGTTGGATGAACACGAAAATGGTAGAAATCCTCAATGCTATACCTTCAATCGTCGGCCAGCACAATTGGTTTTTCATCAAGACTTTCACTTTGTACAGCAAGCAATTGCTTTTGAAAAGCAAGTAAAAGGCTGGAGCAGAAAAAAGAAAGAGGCATTAATAGCGGGTGAGATTGACCTGCTAAAAATATTGGCTACTTGTACTAATGAGTCGCACCATAGCAACAAAAAGGGTATTTAAAATTGTCTTAGGCTTCGTCTCCGCTCAGCCTGACAATTTTAAATACCCGCTGTACCCGCTGTACGGGATGTTCCGAAGGGCATCCCGAACTATAGATAAAGCGGACCTGCCTACCGCAGGCAGGTTTGTAATCCGCATACGCAACTTAATAGCTATTCCCAAAGCCCAATCTGCGCCAGATAGAGGCGGCACGGAGTAGAGTCGATAGCTGGATACCCAAAGCTGAATAGCAGCAACAAGCTTAATCGCCCACCTAAACTTTATTAAAACTCAAAAATAAAGCCAATTGTAGGTACGAAAGTGCTGTTGTCGTTATTGAGGTATACGGGAATGGCATTGCTGCCATCTGCTTTTACAGCATTGCCATCGGTAGTGGCAAAGCCTGTGTTGTCGGCATTTCTTTTGAAGGTGTAATTGGGTATGCCTTCAGAGGTAAATCTTGC
>JAIXWS010000144.1 GCA_027491165.1 Sphingobacteriales bacterium
ACCGATTTTTGGAAACCTAAATAGTATATTCTAGAAGCAGCAGGCTTAAAGGTAGTATCAAAGCGAACATAAGCAGGGTTCGATACCAATGAGAATGGCCTTAAGACATTGGTCATACCCGCTACAGACTGAGATGTACCATAAGAAACACCCATTCTGTTACCCGAAGCGCTAGACTGATACCAGAAAGACAAAGAGTATTTGTATCTGTTGTCTAGGTTTAGACCCGGAGAAAACCAAAAGTTATTATCAGTAGCGGTTGTGTAGCCATAAAATGAAATGGCAAAATATCCCAAATAGTATCCTCCAATGAGGTAGTTTGATCCACCAGGCGTACGATTAGTCAAGGAACCGTAGTTTGTTGCTTGAATATTCCACAACAGAGATTCTCCCCAACCTTCTGTAGTCTCACTACACAAAGGTTTTACACGAGGCACATCATCTTCAAAATCTTCACTATAAGGGATGTCATAACCCCCTACAGAAACCCTGAATGCAGGAGTAGTATCCGCAACGCCAGAGGCCGCACATTTTACCACACATTTAAACCAAGTATTTGCAGAAAGAGGATCTGTAGTATAAGGAGGAGGAGTAGTACTACCCGTAGGGTTATAAGGGCCTGCTTCGCTTGTAGCACTCAACCATTCATATCCCAAGCCTGATGCTAATGTAGTTCCTGTTAAGTTCAGATTTGTTGCACCTCCAACCAAGCAAACCCTTTCTGGATCTGCATTAATCGTACCGGCCACTACTGGAGCAGAACAAGGTGGTACTTCTTCAAAACCGATATCATCAATAGCTACACCAGGCCATGTATAATTTTTATGATCGACTTTGATACCGATAAAATAATTGCCTGTTGCTGGCGCAGTAAATTGTCTCGAAAATTGTCTGTACACATTTGTGTTCATACCCACAATATCCGAACCAATAGATGTAGTCATTGCTGCAGCAGTGTTCGTAGTACCGTACCAAGCACCAACATCTGTAAGGCCACCTGGATAACCACTACCATTGTACCAGAAGCTGAATTGATACAATCTACCCGCAGTAAAGCGCAGTGGCGGTGTAAACCAGTAAGAAGGTCTACCAACACCATAGGTACCGCAGAAAAATCCAGCGGATAAATAGTTGCTTCCGCCCGGAGTGCGGTTACGCATGGTATGCGGACTAGAAGCGAGTGGTGCGCCATAGGTCCACCAATATAAAGTATTCCAAAATTCCGTATTAGAAGCACAAGGAGCATTCGTACCGGGCCTTACTGCTTCAAAGGTTTGGAAATAAGGAGGTGTAACAGCCCCTACATCCAATTTTAATTCTGAAGAAATAGCCGAATCACCCGTTAAACTACATTTCACGACGCATCTCAAGTAGGTTGTTGTAGTCAGAATCGGTGTGGTAAAAGTAGGGCCAGTTAAAACTGTACTAATTGGTGTAAAACCAGCACCAGAGCTAGCTGAAGCATACCATTGGTAAGTCAAGCCAGCTGCTTTCGTAACACCTGCTAAATCCATATCCAAAACGGCAGTACCCGCAGCACATAACATGGTAGGTGATGAACTGATTACACCTGTGGTAGGCCTACCCGTACAAGGAGGTAATTGTGCTAATCCAATATCGTCAATAGCCATACCCGGTATTGTTGTACTCAGGTGGTTGACACGAATACCCATGAAATAATTTCCTGTACCTGGCGCAACAAATCGTCCAATATTTTGACGATAAGTAGTGTTGGCCACACCGGTGATATCGGGTCTGATAGCCGTAGTCATCGCAGCAGCACTTTGTGCAGTACCATAGTACATCCCAATAGTGGTGTTGACACCAGACCAAGTAGTGTTGTTGTACCAATAACTAAACTCGTAAGTATCTCCTGCAGTTAAGCGTATCGCTGGCGTAAACCAGAAATGAGAAGGACTTGCCGTTAGAGATTGACCAGCGAACAAATACTTACTGCCACCGGGTGTACGGTTCGCAATCCTTGGATAAGTAGAACTAAAAGGCGCTCCGTACAACCACCATTGTGAAGTAAACCAAGAAGCCGTATGAGCAGCGCAGGGTACATTCACGCCAATGGTAGCCGATTCAAAATCTTCTGTATAAGGCGGTGTAATAAATCCAACATTCACGGTAACAATAGAAGAGGTATCGCTATTGAGCCCACCTATTAATGGACAAGTAACAACGCATCTAAAGCGACGAGTAGCTGTCAATAGCGGCGTAGTGTATGTAGGCAATGTTGCCCCGGCAATTAATGTTCCAGGCAAACCAGCAGTTACATCAAACCATTGGTAAGTAAGGTCTGAAGCCGCACTAGTACCAGAAAGTCTCAAAGTAGCTGAGCCTGCTGCACACAACATAGTTGGCGTAGAAATAGTCGTACCAGCAGTGGGTCGAGCGCTACAAGGAGGTAATTGGGTTATACCAATATCATCGATGGCACTACCTGGGAAAAAGGCGATCAAATGATTCACCCCAATACCAATATGATAGGTACCATTTGCAGGAGCGGTAAAAGTTCTTTGAATATTCAAATAAGAAGAGGTGTTGATCACCGTATCCAAACCAGCCACAATAGTCATTGCCGCAGCGGTTTGTGCTGTTCCAGCACGAACATGGGTCTGGGTATTCGAACCCGTTCCACCAACACCATTGATCCAATAAGAAACGTTGTACTGCTTACCCGCCAACAAGCTGATAGCAGGCGTAAACCAATATTGCATAGCACCACTGGTACCAGCACCAAGGCTGGTTCCTGCGTGCAAATATTTACTGCCACCGGGAGTTCTATTAACCACCACTGGAGCAGAGAAAGGTGCATCCCTTAAAAACCAATGAGATGATGCCGCCCAGAAAGAAGTATGCGCAGCACAAGGCATGTTCACACCGGCAATCCCTGTTTCAAAATCTTCGACATAAGGAATAGATAAGGGCAATGTTCTTACTTGAATAGCAGAAGAAGTATCTGAATTAATACCTGTAATAAGTGGGCAAGTAACAACACATCTATAAAACATGGTAACTGCTGGAGTACCTGTAGTATAGCCGGGTGTAGTAGCCCCTACTCCACCGCTTACATTGGCCCAAGTACCTGGTGCTCCTGTAAGCGATTGTTGCCACTGAAAGCTTAAATCTGATGCGGCACTAGTACCTGTTAAGGTAATCGTTGAGGTACCTGTACTGGTACAGATAACTGCTGGTATAGCAGAAGCCGTACCCGCTACAGGACGAGCCGAACAAGGGGGTAATTGTATGATACCGATATCATCGATTGCAATACCCGGATAAGTAAAGTTGGTATGATTTACTTTTAAACCTACAAAATAAGTACCTGTAGCGGGCGCAATAAAATTACGACGCAATTGGCTATAAGTAGTGGTGTTGATATTGGTATCTAAACCTACATTGGTCATTGCCGCAGCAGTTTGGGCTGTTCCGAAACCTACACCGATGGCCGTATTGCCACCCGAATAACCACTACCATTGTACCAAAAAGATACTTCATAGGCTTTGGCTGCTGTTAGGGCTAGGCCTGGCGTAAACCAATACTGAGCTGCACCTAAATAAGCTGTTCCCAGAAAATATCCAGGGAAAAGATAACGATTACCTCCTGGTGTACGATTACCTATTGCTGGGTAAAAAGGACTAAAAGGAGCTGATGGAATGGTCCAATAAACTGCTGGAGAACCCCAAATAGAGGTAATACCGGCGCAAGGCACATTGGTAGAAGCTGGTGCGCCTTCAAAGTTTTCTGTATAAGGAGGCGTAATAGGCGTGGTAACCACACGAATCGTATCAGAGTAAGCGCTCAAACCTGTAGCAGCACAGGTAACCAAGCAGCGATAAAAATAAATACCGCCAGTGGAAATGGTATGCGTATAGGTTGCTGTACCTGCTCCCGGAATGGTTACGAAAGAACTAGGAGAGCCTAATGCCTCTTCCCAAGAAAAACTAAGGCCAGAAAAAGGAGGCGTACCTGTTAAAGATAATGTAGTTGTTGCAGGTACGGTACAAATTACATTGGGTGTTGCACTAGCACGTCCGCCACTACCAAAAGTAGCTGCAGTAGCCGTGCTACAAGCAGGTAGCTCTTGTAAACTGATATCGTCAATCACCACACCCGGATAAGTAAATGTAGTATTGTGGTTTACTTTTACACCGCAATAATATATACCTGCTGTCGGAACAGTGAAATCACCGGTCATTTGGGTATATGTAGTGGTATTGATGCCCGTTACATCTGGTCTAATATTCGTCATTGCTGCACGGGTTTGTGCAGTACCAAAAGACATACCCAAGGTAGTACTACCACCAGAATAACCACTACCATTGTACCAATAAGAGAAACGATAGGTTCTGCCACTGTTCAATTGCAAAGGAGGCGTAAACCAAAATTCGGGCTGTGTAGAATAAAAAGTTGAGGTTGTAGCACTACTGATGGTATAGCCAGCAAAAAGGTATTTACTACCACCTGTTGTACGGTTGGCTAACCAAGTGTAGAAACTAACAGGAGCCGTTTTTAAATCCCAATTGTTTAAGGTACCTGCAGGACCCCAAGTATAACTATTGGAAGCACAGGGCATATTTACGCCACTGATTCCTGTTTCAAAATCTTCGGTATATGGTGGCGTAAGCGCAGAAGATACTGCTACAGCAACAGTAGTAGAGGCTGCTGTAGCACTAGTTGCCGTACAATTGATTCTACGACGATAAAAAAGCGTACGGCCACTTGGTGGTGAAAAAGTGAATGTTGGTGCAGAGGATATTGGACTAACAGGAAACCAAGGACCGGTACCCACAGAGGCTGTATCCCATTGGTAGGTTAAACCTGTACCCGCAGTAGAACCCGTTGTGCTCAGCGTTACAGAGGCTCCTGGGCACACTGATGTAGAAGAGGCTACAGCATTACCGCCCACAACCGTTGCTCCACAAGGGGTGGCTGGCGTATAGTTTAACTGAATATCTGCCGTACCGAAAAATGTAGAAACCGCCGATGGAGGTGTTGCTGGATTGGGGTTGGTTCCATCACTCCAAAACGAAATTGAACGCATACCCGTTCGACTAGTTGCTCTAAAGCTTGCCGTACAATACCAACTAGGGGTATTTTCATCTACAGCAACCACTAGGTTACTTGTACCATCCCAAAAGAATGGAGTAGCCAAAGTTATCGTAAACCAACCCGTACCTGTTGGAGTCACACTACCATTAAACACCATCGTCATTGCAGACAAAGGCACCCAATCACTAGTACTAGAGAATGTCGATTTGGTAGTATTACCCATATACACCACCCAGTCTTTACAAAATGCAGAAAAGCTTGAAGGGACTATAGAAGTAGCATTAAAACTGATTGAATTGATAAAACCAGGCGTGCCAGCAGTAGCACCTGCTGCTACTATTTCTGAAGCCAAATAGGTTTGTTGGGAATAATTAAACCCAAAGCAAGTGTAAATTGGAAATATGGAGCTGGACGTTGATCCAGTACCAATAGTCAAGGTTTGTGCTTTTGATACATGGGCAAAAAAAGCAGAAAAAAGCAACATACTCGAAACCAAAAAATTCCTCCAAAACCGGAGCGAAATTTTAGCTGTCAATATCCCCGGATGAGCGGCGGATAAAGCGGATGGTGTAACAGTTGGGTACATAATTCGTGATTTTACTTTGGTTAAACTTTTGTCTGAAAACCCTTGTTAAAATAACAAGCGTTGATCGTCTACAAATTTTGTTAATTGAAAACTAAATGGCGAATGAATTCGATTAATGACATGTTTTTTGCGACAAACGACATTTTCAGGTAAAAGGGACACAAAAAAGCCTCACTTTGAGCGAACAAAGTGAGGCTTAGACTAAGGAATGAACCTTTATTTGAGCAATTTTTTAAAATATTCGGTGACTTCGTTTTTATACAAACGACCTATAGGCAGCTCTTCTCCAGAGCTCATAAAAACCGTATTGCCCCTAATTTTTTCCACTTTCTTAGCATTAACGATGTAAGAGCGCTGTATCCTAAAAAATGACTGAGAAGGAAGTTTTTCAAGAAGAGACTTCATGGTTATCCGAAATAAGGCAGGAGGATTATCGTTTTTGGTAAAATAAAACTTTGAATAATCCTCAAGACCCTCGATGTAATTGATGTCTGTAAAAGCAATTTTAACCAAACTATAATCTGCTCTAAGAACGATATGTGCCGTTTCCTCATCCTTTGAAACCAATTGATTGGCCAGTCTGATTTTGACCTTATCAATGGCAGTAACAAAGCGTTCTAAGGAATAAGGTTTTAGTAAAAAATCTGTGGCATCTAAATCAAATCCTTGTGCAGCAAATTGACTAAATGCTGTTGTGAAAACAATCGCCTTATCACTATCAATTTGTTTACGCAATTCTGTACCCAACATCGCCGGCATTTGTATGTCCAAAAACACCAAGTCTATAGGATGCTTTTTTAAATACTGAAGCGCTTCTTCACCATTGGTAAAACACCTTTTTAAGTTGACTAATTCAGACTTTTTACAAAATAATTCTATGAGACTCAGCGCTGGTGGCTCATCATCAATAGCAATCGCTTGGAGCATACAATGTGTTTTTTAATTAGATCGGTGTTCTTTAACCAATGCTAAAATAGGGAATTATCCCTGTTTTTGGATAGGCTCTAATTGAATTTTAAATAAAATTTCAAAATAATTGTCTTTGGACTCGGCCGACAATGTATACAGCCCAGGATACAGCATATCTAATCTTTTCTTTGTATTGAAAATGCCAATTCCATGGCTCATAGACTCATCTTTTAAATGGCTAAAATCCTCATTGAAAACCCTTAAAAATAATTGCTCTTTTTGATTAGATAGTTCTAT
>JAIXWS010000104.1 GCA_027491165.1 Sphingobacteriales bacterium
CAATACCAACAAGACTTTTATAAGTGCTCGCAGCCATTTATTATTGAAAAAACCCTTCATAAGCAATTCCTTTTTCATGAAAAAATTCATAACGCTATCTCGTGGGTTTTGTTGTGCTTTTTAGTTTGCTTTAAATGGATGTCTTTCCTCCCAAGCGCCTTCTTGCTCGTGCTGTTGGTATATTTTACTGTTCACCAAGGCGCGTATACACACATTTTTGACAAACAAAAAAGTGGGTAAATAACGAGGCGCACAACCCAGCCTTGCCTTGGCTTCTAGTGCAGTGCGGCCAAGGTTTAATTTCTCTTTTTGATGCAGAATGGCTTGTTCAACACTAAAGTACAAAATGTTGAAATATAGGTTCAGCCTGGGATTCCGATCATAATCAAAGCCGATATAAAACATATCAAAACAATTGGGGTGTAACCATGCAGAGGCAAAAGCCACCATGTTTTCTGCTTCGTAAAAAGCCCAAACGTTCAGCTCTTCTTCGTTGGCTTTTTTGAGTTCGGGCAAAAAAGCCTCGTTCAACAAACCCAAACTTATGGGTTGGCGACGACTTACTTGTCTGTATAGTTGGAATAGGATTGTCGCGTTTTCAAAAACCTCCGCAGAAGAAAGTTTTTTAATGGTGATTTGCTTCATAGATGCCCGAACCTTGCGTAATTTTTGAGCATATTTATGCTTCAATATTTTTTCATAGTCTTCAAAACAAGACCACGCTTTAGGCAAAGACATTTCCATTGAAATGTCATTACGCAATTGAGTATAATGTGGGGCAAAGTTTTGAAAATAATGAACCAAATCGTCGGGCACATCCTTAATCAAGGTAGCCATCGCACCACTTTGCTTTGCTACCGCCTGTATCATGGCCTCATAGGCGCGATAGGCTTCTATTGGGCTTAGGTTCGGTGCATAAAAAGTGAGCATGTCATGCCGAAACAAATGGCCGGCAATCAGCAGTGAAGGCCGAAAAACATTTAGACAAATAGGCGCTAGGCTTGCTTGATAGCCGCCCAAAAGGCCCGTGTTTAGATGCTTAGGCAGCACATTCAATAATTGAAAATAGGCTATTGCCCAGGGTTTGTTTGCGTCTCCAAAACTGGCATAAAAACAAGTAATATCGGGTAGCTTGATTGTTTCATAAAGAGCCAAGGCCTGGCTGCGCAATGGGTGATTTATGGTCAAGAAGGCGTCCCATGCCGAAGGCAGTTCTGTGGTGCTGGTATATACTTTGAGTTTGCTGTCGTTGCTGCTATGGGCTGCCATATAATATAGCGGCAAAGTAACACTAAATTAGGCTCTGCTTAATCCTTGCAGATAAATTTTAAGGATTTATCCTTGCCCAAACACTAAGTGCCTATAATTACTTTTTGTGCCTTTTCTTGGATGGTAAATTCTATACTATTGCTACAGGTTTGGGAATCTCCGTCGGTTTGCATCCACTTCAATTGGGGGTTGGAGATGATAATTTGCTTTGCCCGAATGCGATGCACATATTTGCTCTTCAGCAATGTGCCCGAAAACATTCTAAAACCCAATAGGGCCCCTAATATTTTAGGGAATTTACGGATAATAACCAGGTCCAACAACCCGTCTGTCCAACTAGCGTCTTCGGCAATTTTAAAATTATAGCCAAACTGGCGACCATTGGCTACGCTGATAAAAAACGCCGTTTCCTTGTATTCTTGGCCGTCGACAACAAGGTTCCAATCCCAGCTTCGATAAAGCCACATGTGCTTGGTAATGAGCCAAGTATAAACAAGCAGTCCGCGGCGCTTGCTTTGAGAAAACTTTTTGCACACCAGGGCGTCGAAGCCCACCCCGGCATTGCTGGCAAACACTTTGCCATTGGCAAAACCGATATCAATGGCCTCCACCCTACACCGATTAATGGTTTGAATGGCCTGAGCTAGATCTAAAGGAATGCCGAGCGTGCGCGCCAAACCATTTCCCGAGCCTTTAGGAATAATCGCCAAAAGGGTGTTCGTTCCCAAAAGCCCTTTGATAATATCATTGACCGAACCGTCTCCACCAACAGCCACCACCGCAAAAGCCCCCTTGACGGCGGCGTCTTGGGCAAGCTTAGTGCCATGACCAGCATGCTGGGTTTCTTGTATTTCATAGCTATAAACCGATTGGTCAAGGTGAGCTTGGATCGCTGCTTGAATTTTTTTATTCCGCTCAACGCCTGATTTTGGATTGACGACAAAGACCAAATGTTTCATTTAATGAAATTGTGCTTTAAGACTAAGGTCAAGACTAACAGCATGGTGGATGATAGCGCCTACCGAAATAAAATCGACCCCCGCTTGAGCATAGGCCACGATTGTTTCTTTATTAATGCCGCCAGAAGCCTCTATTTCGAATCTGCCAGCAATTATTTTTACCGCTTCGGCAGCAGCGCTGGGTGTAAAATTGTCAAGCATAATGCGATGAACATTGCCGACAGAGAGAACCTCTTGCACATCGGCAAGGCTGCGGGTTTCTACCTCTATTTTTAAATCAAGCTTTTGCTGACGTAAATAATCGTTGGTTTTGTGAATAGCCTTGCTGATGCCACCACAAAAATCAATATGATTGTCCTTCAACATCACCATATCATAAAGGCCCATGCGGTGATTTTCCCCTCCGCCAATGCGCACAGCTTCTTTTTCGTAGGCTCGAAATAATGGTGTGGTTTTGCGGGTATCCAATATTTTTGTTTTGTAGCCCTGCAACAATTGCACATACTCGTGGGTGAGTGTAGCAATGCCGCTCATCCGCTGCATAGCGTTCAGCACGAGGCGCTCGGCTTGCAATATGGTGTGTATTTTTGCTTTTACCTCAAAGGCGGTTTCGCCAACATGCATGGCTTCACCGTCTTTTTTGTGCAATAGGATTTGGGCGTCCGCTTGTAGATGATGAAAAACCGCTTGGGCCAAATCGATGCCAGCAATAATGCCGGCTTCTTTTATTTTAAGAATGGCATTGCCTTCGGCGTTGGGGTCTATTGCCGCAATCGTGCTGTGGTCGCCATTGCCTATATCCTCAGAAAGCGCGGCAGTAATAAATGAGCTGTGGTTCAAAACAAATGTTGTTGATTGATGAATACTTAATAATGCTGCAAAAATACTATCTAATAGAGTATAAATATCGACATGAGCATATTTAATAATCGCTTTACATGGGCGCCTAAATAGGGCTAATGTTGACCTGTAGGGGTATTGTTTCATGCTTTATAATTGTTTGTGTATATTATCGAGGGATTATTTAAAAAGCCTCGTCTAATTTCATTATAAAAATCAACATGAAACGGCGCTGAAGTATTCGACCGCTTTGAAAAGCCGCTTAATAATTGTACATTGATCATCACTCAAGCGCCCTTACTATTAAAAAAACAACCGTCTATGAATAAGTCTCTCGTTTTTCTATGCTTAATTATACTAACAGTTGGGGCACATGGATGCAAAAAAGAAACGCAAGAAAAGGGCACAATCGCCGTTTCTTCTTCTGACACGCCCACCCTTCCTGCTACTGCGTATTCCTACAATACAGGATATCCCGCACATGTTGTTGCCGAGCTAAGCCTTGCCGATAATACACCCAACAACAACCCCATTACCAACGATGGCGCCAGCTTGGGTCGAGTCCTGTTTTATGACAAAATCCTTTCGGCCAACAACACGCTTAGTTGTGGTTCTTGCCACAAACAAAACGAATCATTTGTAGACAACAGGGTATTAAGCCCCGGTTTTCTTGGCGAACTAGGCAAGCGACACTCTATGCCATTGCTTAATGTTCGGTTTTATCAATCCGGCAAGATGTTTTGGGATGAGCGCGCAGCTAGCCTTGAACAACAGGTACTTATGCCCATCCAAGACCACTTAGAAATGGGCGCCACGCTTAATGAAGTGGTATCCAAAGTAAAAGCAAAAACATATTATCCTGCTCTATTCGAAAAAGCCTTTGGAACCAAAGATATCGATACGACTAAAATTGCGCGGGCCTTGGCTCAATATGTACGCTCTATTGTAACATACCAATCCAAATACGATCGGGTAAAACAGGGTGCGGCGTCCTTTAGCACGCTTGAACAGGCGGGGGCGACATTGTTTGCTACTGCCCCTGCTCCTGGCCCTGGCGGTGCTAGGCCTCCATCCTGTGCTGGTTGTCACAAGCCTCCAATGTTTATTACGTCTAATCCTGAAGCCCCATTCTCCCTGCCTGACCCAAATGATTTAGGCATTAATAACCAAAGGCGCTTCAAATCGCCAAGCCTTCGAAATGTTGCCTTAAGATCTTCTTTGTTTCATAACGGCTCTGTAAGCAACATCCAAGACATGCTGAGCCGCGGAGCACCCGGAAACGGCAACACGGCCATTCCTGCACACTCTGTAAGACCCGAAGATGTGGCTGCGCTTAGTGCTTTTTTACAAACACTAAACGACCAGGCCATTCTAACGGAAGAGCGGTTTAGCAACCCTTTTAAATAAAATCAATTCGAAACAATCATTATTAGCCCGCCATCACAAGCGGGCTTTTTTGTTTCACGTGGAACAAAATCCGTATCATCTTTTAGCGCTTCCGATTAATCATTAAACATTAACTTTGCCCTATGTTTCAAGAGTACGACGTAATAGTAGTGGGCGCAGGCCATGCAGGATGCGAGGCCGCAGCCGCGGCTGCCAATATGGGAAGCAAAGTTTTGCTGATCACAATGAACATGCAAACCATTGCACAAATGAGCTGTAACCCAGCCATGGGTGGCATTGCTAAAGGACAAATAGTGCGCGAAATAGACGCCTTAGGCGGCTATAGCGGCATTGTTAGCGACAAGAGTATGATCCAGTTCCGAATGCTGAACAAAAGCAAAGGTCCGGGAATGTGGAGCCCCCGCACACAAAACGACAAAATGCTCTTTGCAAACACATGGCGGGAAATGTTGGAACAAACCCCTAATGTGGATTTTTGGCAAGACATGGTAAGGTCGCTGATTGTTTCACGTGGAACAGTCGTAGGTGTAATAACGGGAATGGGGCAAGAGATACGGGCCAAGTCGGTTGTGCTCACCAACGGAACCTTCTTAAACGGGGTTATTCATGTGGGTGAAAAACAATTTGGTGGGGGCCGAATGGGAGAAAGCAAGGCCACCGGAATTACAGAACAACTAGTAGAGCTGGGTTTTGAAACAGACAGGCTGAAGACCGGAACCCCTCCGCGGGTAGACGGACGAAGTTTAGACTATAGTAAAATGGAAATACAAGAGCCAGACGAAGAAATTGTCGGATTCTCGTACTTGCCTGTCGAGCGTATACAACCAGAACAACAAAGACATTGTTGGATCACTTATACCAGCCAAGAAGTTCATGATATTTTAAAAACCGGATTTGACCGCTCACCTATGTATCAAGGGAGAATTGAAGGTAGTGGACCAAGATACTGCCCAAGTATAGAAGACAAAATAAACCGTTTTGCGGACCGAGACAGGCATCAATTATTTGTGGAACCAGAAGGTTTCAATACAGTAGAAATTTACGTAAACGGTTTTAGTACCTCGCTCCCAGAGGAGGTTCAGTACAGAGCACTATGTAAGGTGCCCGGATTTGAAAACTGTAAGTTCTTCCGGCCAGGATACGCAATCGAATACGACTATTTTCCACCCACACAGCTAAAATATAACCTAGAAACAAAATTAATCAACAACCTATTCTTTGCTGGACAAATAAATGGCACCACCGGATATGAAGAGGCCGCATGCCAAGGTTTAATGGCCGGAATTAATGCACATAACAATGCGTGGGGAAAAGAACCTTTTTCCTTGAGTAGAAGCGATGCTTATATCGGCGTACTGATAGACGATTTAATTAGTAAAGGAACAGATGAGCCTTATAGAATGTTTACCAGTAGGGCTGAATTTCGAACATTATTGCGCCAAGACAACGCAGACTTCCGCTTAACACAAAAGGGATTTGATTTAGGAATCGCATCGCAACAGCGGCTTGATTTGATGCACCAAAAAATGGATGAGGTGGCTAAAATTAAAAAAACACTCCAAGAGTTTAGTGTAGAACCCGAAATGATTAATTCATTTTTGGAGACAAAAAAATCGGCACCACTCAACGAGAAAGCAAAAGCATACAAAATATTACTAAGACCAAATATTAATATTCAAGAATTGGTCAATCAAATACCCTTTCTTAAAGCCGAAATAGGGAGCTTAAACCCATTAAGCCTAGAGCAAGCAGAAATACAAGCTAAATATGACGTTTATATCGAAAAAGAGCGTGAATTAGCATTAAAAATGTCCAATTTGGAAGATTTAATGATACCGGAGAGCTTTTCTTATGATAAACTACAGGCATTAAGTAGCGAAGCCCGTCAAAAATTAGAAAAGATAAGACCAAAGACATTAGGACAAGCAAGTCGTATATCGGGGGTTAATCCGAGCGATGTTCAAATACTTATGGTTTTCATGGGTAGATAGACAACCTATAACTATCTATAAATAAAAAAGCCGTTCGAATAATATCGAACGGCTTTTTTAATTTTTTAGATAACCTTATAAATTAATTTTGAATCGTCACTTTTTTAACATCGAAACCATTATCGGTAATAATCATTAAGAAATAATTACCTGTTGGATAATTAGCGGTATTGATCTCAAATTGCTCTTTCAAAACATTTTTATGTGTTTCAGAATACATTGTTCTACCGATAGCATCTGTAAGTCTATATACTACAGAATTGCTATTTTTTTCTAAAGCAATATTAACTGTCATAGAACCCTTTGTAGCTGGATTTGGATAAATTGATGTAGTACCAATAGTTTTTACAATACCAGAAATAGAAGCACTTTTCTTTTGTTTAGAAGTAATTAAAGCTATTGCAGGCACCATATCAGCTTTGTCATAAAAAACCGAATCTACATGGAATACATTACTTGGAATTGTAGCAGAAGCTGCAAATGGGAAAGGAAAAGCGGTATTCGTTGCTGTAGAATTAAAGTTTCCATTATCATTAAAAAATGCTCCAATAGCATTATCGATAATACCAGCACCATCTTTAGAGCCTAAATTTTTATATTGGGCATAAGAACGAGAGAAGAAATTAATAGACTCATCCATACCAATAAAAGAGGTTACAGGAACTTCAACTACGGCATAATACCATGTAGTGTCTTCAAGAATTACTAATTTAGTAGATGCAGGATCAATAATATCTTTTATATCCAACGTAATCGTTCTACCTGAAGAGTCTGCTGTGGTAAAGTTTTTAACATTAACACCAACTGGGGTTAATTCACCTGCCTGAACAAAAGAATCTAAACTACCTGCACCAGCAGTACCATCCTTCCATTTATACAAGAAAATAGTCGCTGTAGTTAATGCTGATAATGTAGGCACATCGTTTACAGAAAGACTAAATTGCATAGAACGAGCTGCATAACCACCATTTTTAACGTAGTACATATTACCCATTAAAAAGTTAGTTGTTCCACCACCAGGCTGAATACCTATTGATACTCTAGGGCGACTATTGGCATAATCATAATTACCTCTACAAAATATAGAGTCATTTACATAATGAGTGATAGTGGTTGTATTGTCTTGAGGAAAATCATCAGCCGATGAATATTGAATTGAATATTTATGCTCATATTTACCAGTAACCGTTGGTAATAAAGGTAATGAATAAGGAGCAGATGCAAAACCAAAACGAATAGAATCAAGTACACTAATAGAAGGGACTGTATAAGACTGAACTGAAACAAAAGAAGGTGTACCACCTGTAGGCGTCCAATAAATAGAATCATTTACTGTAACAGAAGTTTCGGTAGAAGTACCGTAATTAGCAATAGCGCCACCAGCATACATTCTGTAAGCAGGAACACTTGCACTACCAGCAAACTGATGTAAAGGCATATTTAAAGCATGAGGTATTGCTTGAAAAGGAGCTAAAATACCTAAATCATGTGTACCACCTGTATTCCATGTACCTAATGTTAGTTTTACTATACCAGAACCCGGAGTAGCAGACTTAATAACATCGCTTATTGCCTGACCATCAATATCAGAAATCATCAATACAGGTATAGCAACTGTTGATCCAGCTGGAGTAGGAGCCATCCCAACAGGATCACCAGGTACATTATTTACAATAATCACACCAATAGCACCTGCAGTAATACATCTATTCACTTTATCAGAGAAAGTAATACCACCACCTCTAAAAATAAGTGCAAATTTTCCAGTTAATGAAGGATAAGCACCAGTACCATTTAATAAAGTAGCAGCACCAAGTGTATCAAAAGCTTTTTCAACAGTTACATTAGATATAGTGGGCGATGCAGCAGCACCCCAAGTAGCATAATTAATCTTCTTAATACCCACAATACTTGAAGGGGCTGTAATCACAAAACGAGTACCACCTAAATTAGTGGCAATACTCTCTTTCATAGGTGTTTGAGCCATCACTGAAGAGCTACTAAACATACCTAATACTGCAAGTGCAGTAATTTTTAGTAAATTTATTCTTTTCATAATTTTGAATTTTTAAAATAGACAGCTAAGATAATTATTTTTAACGAAAAAATAATAGTTTTTATCAATAGACTACTATCCTAGTAAACCAAACTGTTTACTTAATTCCATCATTTTATCTATTGGTCTTTTGGCAGCTAAACGTAATTGCTCATCCATAATTATTTCAGGCTGCTCATAAAGCATACTAAGGTACAACTTTTCAAGAGTGTTTAACTTCATATGAGGACAATCGTTACAAGCACAATTATTATTAGGAGGGGCAGGTATAAATATTTTATCAGGACAAGCTTTTTGCATTTGATGTAAAATCCCTGTTTCGGTAGCCACAATAAATTCATTACATGAATCTAATTGAGTATACTTTAATAATTGTGTAGTACTACCAATAAAATCAGCTATAGCTAATAAATCAGACTCGCATTCAGGGTGTGCAATAAATTTTGCTTTTGGATGCCTTATTTTTAACCGAATAATTTTTTCTAAAGAAAATATTTCATGAACCATACAAGCACCATTCCATAAAAGCATACTCCTACCAGACTGCTTATTGATATAGGCACCCAAATTTTTATCTGGAGCAAAAATAATCTTTTGGTCTTGAGGTAAGGAATCAACAATTTGAACAGCATTACCAGACGTACAGATAATATCACTCAACGCTTTAATACCAGCAGAACAATTAATATAAGAAATCACTAAATGGTCAGGATATTTTTCTTTAAACAAGCTAAATAATTCAGGAGGACAACTATCACTTAATGAACAACCAGCTCGCAAATCAGGTAATACAACTTTCTTATTTGGATTTAATATTTTTGCGGTCTCTGCCATAAAATGCACACCAGCAAAAACAATCATATCAGCATCAGTATTAGCGGCAGCTTGAGCTAAACCTAGACTATCGCCAATATAATCTGCAACATCTTGGATATCTGCGTCTTGATAATAATGTGCAAGAATTACTGCGTTCTTTTCTTTTTTTAATAATTGAATAGCTTCAAATAGATCAATGGTGGGATCGATTTCAGTTTTATAAAAACCATTTTGAGTAACTGAAGCTAAAATTTTTTCTTCGAGCATTTTTTGGTAGAATAATATTTATTAGAAAATTTTTTAAAAGAAGACTATTATAAACTAGGCTTGTGGATATGGGGAAATTAATAAATTATCCTTCTTGCTTTTATAGAAAGACGCATTTATTAACCTTCTATCCACAATAAATCCACGAGCAAAACTATTGTTATTTATGTAAATGATGAATAAGACTTTATTATTAAAATTGTTTGGATGTGAAGAAAAACGCCTCACTGTATAAATGACTTTAGTGTTAAGAAATCATGTCCAGAAAATAACTTCTTTTATATTTACTCAAGAAAAAAATAAACATGTGTGCAAGTGATGGTGTAATACAAAGTTTATACCCTTTGTGTTCACGTATTATCCACAGACTATTAATAGCTATTAAAATTTACTCGGAGAATAGTACCTAAACTAAAAACGCAAATAGTATCAAAATTGCCATTTTAATGAAAATAACGTAAGTTTGCGCTCCATTTTAATTAAAAAAAATATAATCAAACCATATAATGGCTATCATCCAAAAGATAAGAGATAAGTATGCAAAAGTTGCAGGTGGTGTAATTGCGATTTCACTAATAGCTTTTGTGCTTAATGACGCATTTACCAGCAATTCGGGTAGTATATTTGGTAGTAGTACAGAACTTGCTACTGTAAATGGCGAAGCAATAGAACCCATTGAGCTTGATAAAAGAATCAGGGAATATAATACTGTCTACACGATAAGTAATCAAGGAAAACAAATAACAGACGAGGTTCGTGATCAAATTCAAGAACAAGCCTTTAAAGATCTTATCAATGAAAAAATAGTTGATAAACAATTAAAACAATTAGGCATAATTGTTACTGCAAAAGAGCAGAAAGATTTAATTTATGGAGCTAATCCTAGTCCAATGATTATGCAATATCCAGTATTCACCAACCCTGAAACAGGAATGTTTGATGCTGGCCGTATTAAAATGTATGAAGACCAATTAAAAGCACCTCCCGAAGGAAGCGACCCTAATCAAATCGAAAAGGAAAGAGAAAATTGGGAAAACTATAAATCATTTGTTATACACCAAAGTAAGCTTCAAAAGTTTAATAATTTGATTGGCGCTAGTTTGTATTCACCTAATTATATGGTTGATTATAAAATGGCGGCACAAAATGAAATTGCAAGCATTCAATTGGTAAAAGTCCCTAATACTATTATACCAGACAATGAAACACCCATAACAGATGCAGACATTGATGCTTATGTAGCGAAACACCAAAAACGTTTTGAAATTCCTCAAGAAATACGTGGTATAGAGTATGTGTCTTTTGATGTTATCCCAAGTAAAGAAGATACCATAGCTGCAAAAGAATCACTAGAAAAAATAAAAACAGAATTGGCGAATACACCAAATGCTGCTGCAGGTGATTTTGTGAGCAAGTATTCAGAACAAGGATATAGAGATTTTTATTTTACAAAAAGTACATTTAAATCTCCTTTCGCAGATTCTATATTAGGGAAAGCAGAAGGCACCATCTATGGTCCTTACCTCGAAAATGGTTCATACCTTTTGGTTAAGGTTTTAGAAAATAAAACCATGGCTGATTCTGTTAAGGCACAACATGTTTTAATACAGCCTAATCAGAAAATGGATGATAGTGCCTCTCATAAATTAGCAGACAGTTTATTGGCAGCAATACAATCGGGTGCTGCAAGTTTTGACACCGTAGCTTTAAAATATTCTGTGGATAACCAAAACAACCAAAAAGGCGGTGACTTAGGTTATTTTGCATATGGCTCAATGGTGCAAGAATTTAATGACTTTGTCTTTATGAATAATACAGGCGATATGAAAGTGGTGAAAACACAATTTGGATATCATATTGTGCGCATCAACGATCAAAAAAATATGCAAACCGCTACGAAACTAGCGGTAGTTGTAAAATCTTTATTCCCAAGCGATGTAACCGAGACCGCGATTTATGCTCAAGCAACTGAATTTGCTACAAAATATAAAGATGGTAAATCATTCAGTGAAGGTATCAAAGCAATGAATGTTCAAAAGCGCGAAGCGGACCAAGTAAAAGTACAAGACTACAGCATCCAAGGAATGGGTAATGCCCGCGAACTGGTTCGGTGGATGTATAATGCGAAACAAGATAATGTATCAGAAGTGATCAAACTAAGCTCACCGAACAACAGATATATTATTGCTAAATTGGTCAACATCCAACCTAAGGGAACCCTCAAAATTAATGCCACGATAAAACCACAAATAGAAACTATTGTAAGGGCAGAAAAGAAAGCAGAAAAAATAATAGAGAAATATAAAGGCCAAACAACGCTGGAAGGAATTGCGGCAGCAAGCGGACAAGCCATTTTATCCGCCGATTCGTTTACAAGCACAGCCCCTTATCTCGGAAACATAGGCTATGAGCCTAAGGCAATTGGTTATGCCTTCTCTAAACAAGCAAAGGTTGGCGCTTTGTCTCCAGCACTAAAAGGACAAGACGGCGTAACATACATGATGTTGATTAGTAAATCGCCAAAAGTTGCAAACCCCAACGAGGCAATGGTATTCCAACAGCAGCAAATGCAAGAAAACCAGCAAATGCAAAAATCACTTTCATCAACACTACAAGAAATGATGATGCGTAAAAGCAAAATCAAATACAATAACGATAACATCAGATAAACAAACAACAAAACAACTAAGAGGCAAAATGATTTTCGTTTTGCCTCTTTTTCTTTAAAAAACTTTAGTTTTGGTCATACATGAAACAGACAGTATACTGCATTTTAGGGCTTTTGTTTTTGATTAGCGCATGCCGCCCAGAAGAGTTTGTACCCAAAAAAAGAGGGTATTCACGAATTGATACACCTTTATACCATCAATATAAAAAATTTGAGAAAGAGGGTTTTCCCTATACTTTTGAATACCCCTCCTATGCTGTTATTTCAAAAGACACCCTGATCGTAGACAAGACCCTTGACAATCCATACTGGATAAACATCAGCTTTCCAGAGATGAATGGGACAATTTATATTTCATATAAAAACATCAACTCAAGCCAAAGCTTAGCAAAATTATTAGAGGACGCCCATTTTATGTCATTTTACCACACCAAAAAAGCAGATTACCAGTCTGATTATTCTTTTAAAAACGAATTTGGTGTTCAGGGATATCTATACGAATGGGGTGGCGATGCGGCCTCTAAATATCAGTTTATTGCAACAGACTCTACCCACAATTTTATCCGAGGAGCACTCTATTTTAATTGCACTCCCAATGCAGATTCACTCAAGCCCTTAAATGATTTTTTGAAAACAGATATACAACATTTGCTTAAAACGATTAATTGGAAATAGAAGGCAAACATAAAAGAATACCGTATTTAGTGTAAATTTGTAACGCATGAGTGTGCGCATACTTACTTTATTTGATATTGAGCCTATAGATCCACCAGCAACAATGGTGGTCAAGAAAAAGCGCGCCACTACACCGCACAGCCTAGAAAGTGCTCCTGCAAAAAAACCAAAAGAACCGACCGCGCCCACTCAAGCCCTAAGCGGCACTGATGAAAAAAATTATTACAGCATTGGAGAAGTAGCGAAGAAATTTAAGGTCCGTACATCACATATTCGTTTTTGGACAGTGCAATTTGGGATGAAGGTGCGCACTACAAGAAAAGGAGATCGCTTGTATACGCCAGAAGACATTGAAAAGCTGAAGGCCATTCATCATCTGGTAAAAGACCAGGGCTTTACTATTGCTGGAGCAAAAGCAAAGCTTAAAGAAGCGAAAAATACAAATACCGAAGCGCCCCAAAACAGCACTATAGTTCAGGCGGTACAAAACCTAAAAGCGACACTCCTATCTTTAAGCAAACAAATAGCGCAATTATGATAAAACGAGTTGTTTTTTTCCTTATCTCTTTTCTGGCCATGAAATGTACCGCACAAGCACAATCAAATTTTGATATCAATAAAGACGAGCAAAGCGGACAAACCATGTTTATTGGTAAGTGTTTATTCGACGATATTAGCGAAGAGGCGAGCTTCGACTGGTTTACCATGAGCAGCAACAATTATAATCCAGAGCCAACCATTACCGAAGAATTAAAAAAGATTTTACCGAATTGCCAACTGTATATTTTTATGGGCACCTGGTGCGAAGACACCCACAACCTGCTTCCTAAGCTATACAAAACAATGTTGCTTTCTCGTTGCTACACTAATTATAAAATGTATGGTGTAGACAGAAATAAGAAGTCTAACCACAAGGAGGAAGAAGCCTATAAAATCTCAAACGTTCCTACGATAATAGTCATGAAAGATGGAGTCGAATTGGGAAGAATCATTGAGACAACCAAAATCTCCATTGAGTCAGACCTTTTAAAAATCGTCCAATCCAACTAGACCTTTTGTCTTGTGGTGTAAAATTTAGTTTTACATTGTGGATTAAATAGCTTTTACAGAACAAACAAAACAAGATACACCCCATTATGAAAATAAAACTATACACCGTTTTTTTGCTAAGCCTGCCCATGTTTGTTGCGGCACAAAAGACAAATCCTGCACCCTATTGCGTGTCAGAATTTAACAACAACTACAATATGGTTAATAGCATTTCCGTAGGCGCGTATACCCATTCTTTTGGTGTTGTGGGCACGGTTAGTACGCCAAACACCTATTTATATGTAGACACAGCAAAGCTGCCCCCGATATCTACCTCATTAAGCACCTCTTTGTTAATAGACTTCTACAGCACCGTAGATGTAGAGCCCGCTTATTTTGCTGTTTGGATTGATTATAATCAGAACAACGCTTTTGAGGCAACGGAAATGATCATGCACAACGAAACACTGCTCAAAGGCAAACTGCCCTCCGGAAGTGCATCGGGAGTAGCCCTGCCCTTGTCCCTAACCGCGCCAACGAGCGCAAAGCCTGGCAAAACACGCATGCGCATTGTTCGGGGTCAAAAAATTGCCGACCCAACAGGTCCATATGATGCCACGTTTAGGCTAGCCCCCTGCTACACTAAAACGGGCGCAGGCAATATTTATGGCTGTACCTACGATTTTGATGTTATCATTTATAGTACAGGAAATATAGACGAACAACAATTGCGCAGCCAACTATCTGTCAACCCAAATCCCGCCACCGACAAGGTTCTTATAAGCAATACCTCTACCCAGAAAATTCAGAACCTGGTTATTGTGGATTTGAGTGGCAAAAAGGTTTTCGAATCACAGGCAAACGAAGAGATTAATATCAGCCATTATGCGCCAGGAATTTATTTTGTAAAATTAACAATGGAGAGCGGCGCTGTCGTGCCTTTGAGACTAGTTAAAAATTAAATTTGATCAATAAGCAAAAAAGGCCCGCATTTTTTGAAATGCGGGCCTTTTTTGCTTGGTAAATATTTATGGTTTCAACTCATCTAAGCTTTTCATTACTTTTTCTTTGAGCTCCTCTTTAAAAGCAACAAGTTTTTGAAAAATAGCGGCATCGCTACTGCCTAATATTTGTGCTGCTAATATACCTGCGTTCTGTGCAGCGTTTACCGCAACCGTGGCAACCGGCACACCATTGGGCATTTGTACAATGCTTAATAAGGAATCCCATCCATCAATAGAATTGCTGGACTTGATGGGAACCCCAATTACGGGCAAAGCGGTAAGAGAGGCGACCATTCCGGGAAGATGAGCCGCACCGCCCGCGCCGGCAATAATCACTTTAAGTCCGCGCTCATGGGCTGTTTTTGCATAGTCAAACATCCGCTCTGGCGTGCGATGTGCGGATACAATGTTGATTTCAAAATCAACGCCCAGCTTTGTTAATACCGCTGCCGCCTCGTTCATAATGTTAAGATCGCTACTGCTACCCATAATAATGCCAATCATAAAAGTTATTTTATTTTTTAAGAAACAATTTTTACTAAGTTTTTCAATACAATGGCTTTGCGCCTAGCCTCATCAATGTTTTTATCCGTTACCGTAATATGCCCCATTTTGCGGAAGGGTTTGGTCATCGCTTTTCCATACAAATGTACGTATACGCCGCTTTGTCCTAACGCCTCATCAAGCCCCTCATATCGCGCAGCGCCTTCATGACCTTTTTCGCCAAGCAGGTTAATCATCACGGCAGGGCGCACAATGCTGGTGTCGCCCAGAGGTAAATTAATGATAGCTCGGATGTGTTGCTCGAATTGCGATGTTACATTTCCCTCAATGCTATGGTGGCCACTATTGTGTGCGCGAGGTGCAATCTCGTTCACTAAAACCTTGCCCTGTTTGGTAACAAACATTTCCACCGCTAGAATGCCGATAATGTTGAGTTTCGTAGCAATGTTGACGGCAATTTCAATAGCTTGTTTTTCGATGTCTTCGCTAATGTTTGCTGGTGAAAAAAGAAATTCTACCAGGTTGGCTTCAGGATTAAAGGCGCATTCCACAGCGGGAAAACAATTAATGTCGCCCCTTTCATTGCGCGCGACAATTACAGATATTTCTTTGTCAAAATCAATCAAGGTTTCGAGAACGCTAGGTGCATCAAAGGCGCTATCAAGCAGGTCTGCGCTGCTCAGCTTAACCACGCCCTTGCCATCATATCCGCCCGTGCGCAATTTTTGGAAAAAAGGAAAAGAGCTTGCGTATTGTGCAATGTCGCTTTTGTCCTTGACCAAAAAGAATGCGGGGCTTGGGATATTGTTTTCTTGGTAAAATATTTTTTGTAGCCCCTTGTCTTTTATGAGCTCAATAATTTCTGGCTGCGGAAAAACCTTTTTCCCCTCGCTTTGCAGTTTTTTAAGCGCTTCTACGTTCACGTTTTCAATTTCTATGCTGATCACGTCTTTGTCTTGTCCAAAGGCATAAACGGTATCAAAGTCATTTAGGTTGCCAACAGTAAATTCGGTGGCGACGTGTTTACAAGGCGCGTTGGGGTCGGGGTCTAGACAGCAAACGGGAAGATTTAGGTTTATGGCCGACTGGATCATCATACGGCCCAGCTGTCCGCCGCCCAAAATACCAATTCTAATTTTATCGGGTTGAATGTATTGTTGCAAATCAGGTTTGTTTTTCTGAATGTAAAATTAAGGGAAAGGAAGTAGTATTTTGTTTTATCCTTAAACCCAGCCCTAAGTTCCCTAGAGCATTTGGTGGCGCTAGAACGGCATGTGTTTTGAAGCAGCTAAACTTTATTTCCTTTCTTGGCATTGCAACTATTGCACATGGGTTGCAGGTTTTCGATATTGTCTTTACCGCCTAGGCTGCGGGGCAGAATGTGGTCAATGGTCATTAGCTCAAAATCTTTGGTGTACACATCAAGATGGAATCCACCAGCATTGTTTCGAGCCTTGATTAAATACACTCCTTTTTTATGGCAAGAAGCTTGTGCGCATTCCACACCATAAGTACTGAACACTCGAAGCCTTCGGTGCGTACTAAAGCGGGTTTGCAACAGAGACATGTCGTAACTTTTGACAAAGGTATAGCTGTGTCCTAGTTTTTCGGGGAAATTCATAGCGGTTATTTACAGTGCGAAATTAGGAAAAGGAATTCCTTTTAAACTAATTAGTCTATTCCCTAAATTTGCCCCATGGAATTACCGGAACATCTTCTTTTTGGGCAACTGTCCCATGGCTTGCCCGAAACAATCACTTTGCCCGCTGCAGCGTTAGAGCGCGTTGCGCATAATCGCGCTTACCTCGACGAAAAATTAAAACAAGGCAAAGTGCATTATGGCATCAATACCGGCTTTGGTTCTTTGTGTAATGTGGTGGTGAGTCATGATGAGCTGTCTTTGCTACAAGAAAATTTGGTGTGCAGCCATGCTTGTGGATTTGGAGAGATGGTGCCAGTGGATGTGGTGCGCTGGATGTTGTTCCTCAAAATAAAAGGACTCTGCGGCGGATACAGTGGGGTGCGCACGATTATTGTAGAGCGCCTCGTGGATTTTTACAACAAGGGAATTATTCCGGTGGTATACGAACAAGGGTCCTTAGGCGCTTCGGGCGACTTGGCTCCATTGGCTCATTTGAGTTTGCCCCTTTTGGGCAAAGGAAAAGTACAGTACAAAGGTGAAATTGTAGATTCGATTGTTGCATTAAAAGCAGAAGGAATAGAACCCATCGCTTTAGCTGCCAAAGAAGGCCTGGCCTTGCTCAACGGCACTCAGTTTATGAGCGCTTATGCAAGCTGGGCACTTGTTGCAGCCAAAAGATTATCGGGCTGGGCAGATCTAATTGCTACGCTTTCGGGAGAAGGGTTTATGATGAAACCCGACCCTTTTCATCCACGAATCCACAGCTTGCGCCCACATGCAGGACAAATCAAAACTGCCGAAAATGTGCGACTGTATCTTGCAGGCAGCGCATTGCAACTACAACATAAAGAACAAGTTCAAGACCCCTATTCTTTCCGTTGTGTGCCCCAGGTGCATGGTGCAAGCAAGGACGCTCTAGGCTTTTTCGAGTCGGTGGTGACTACAGAAGTAAACGCGGTAACCGACAACCCTTTAGTCTTACACGAAGAAGACATGATTGTGAGCGGTGGTAATTTTCACGGTCAGCCTATGGCCCTACAATTAGATTTTCTAGCGATTGCCATGGCAGAACTGGCCAATATTTCGGAGCGCCGTACCTATCTTTTGGTGAGTGGACAAAGAGGTTTGCCTCCATTTCTTGCGCCCAGCGCGGGACTCAACTCTGGATTTATGATTGCCCAATACACCGCGGCGAGTATTGTGAGTCAGAACAAACAATATTGCACACCCGCTTCGGTAGATAGTATTGTAAGCAGCAACGGACAGGAAGACCATGTAAGCATGGGTGCTAATGCAGCAACAAAATTGTACAAAGTACTGCATAATGTGCAGCGCGTATTGGCAATCGAACTACTCTGTGCCGCTCAAGCCTTGGATTTCCGCCGACCAGAAAAAACTTCAGAGGCCTTGGAAAAAATTCATACAGCCTTGCGCGCACAAGTGACCTTTATGGACAAAGACCGCGTGCTACATGATGATATGATTGTGGCCGAAAGATTTTTGGATAAAGAGCTTGGGTTTTATGTATAGGCCCCCACATTTTAATTCCCTTTGTCTCTAAACGAAGCCTACCTTTGTTTGTGTCCCTATTTCAGCAAAAGATGAAACAAGATATTCAACAACTCGACGATATTAAATTGTTGGTGAACACTTTTTACGGTCGTGTACAAAAAGACGAATTAATTGGCCCCATTTTTGCTAGTAAAATAACAGACTGGACTCCGCACCTCGAAAAGATGTATCGTTTTTGGCAAACTATATTGTTACACGAGCACACGTATAGTGGCAGTCCTTTTCCGCCACACGCTACGCTGCCCATAGCACAAAGCCATTTTGATGTTTGGCTTGGATTGTGGTGTGCAACAGTGGATGAGTTTTTTGAAGGAGCAAATGCAGAAGAGGCCAAGAATCGCGGAAAAATTATGGCCCAACTTTTTCATTATAAAATAGATTATCTCAAAGAACAGCGAGAGCGCTAGCCTTTAGTGCAAACAGCTAATGGATTACATTGGGCATACATGGCTTAAATTGTTCTAATCTTTTACTGTTCTTGCTCCTGTCTTTTACAATTCTTTATCTTCGCTATGTTTATAAACCTTAAGAATCATGTCGGTAAACAATAGCTCTCGATCAAAAGAGCAAATATTGGGAAGAATACGCAAGGCCTTGAGCGCAAATGCGCTACCAATGCCGTTTCCCGAGGCAGAGCGGTGGAACCCACAACAGGCCTTTGAAAACAAGGACTCTTCGCCCGACGAGCTTTTTGCTGAACATTTTGTTGCCTTGGGTGGTAAATATGTGTATTGCCAAAATGAGCAAGAACTTTTGCAAAACATTGAAGCGTTGAACGAAAGCAGGGCTTGGTCCAAATTGTTTTGTGCCAATGAAAGGCTGTTAAAAATCGCGCAGAACAACAAACTCAATTTTGTTTTACCAACTGATAACGCAGATGAATCGGCCGATGCATGCATTACCGATTGCGAAGCATTGATTGCGCGAACAGGTTCTTTTATGATGAGTAGCCAACAAGATTTTGGGCGGGTAAGCTCTGTTTTTTACCCTGTACATATTGTGGTGGCTTACAAAGACGATGTGGTGTATGATATACAAGACGGCTTTGCGAAAATGCAACGAAAGTATGGTGCACAACAGCCCTCTATGATTAGTTTGCAAACAGGCCCTAGCCGAACGGCCGATATTGAAAAGACCTTAGTTACCGGCGTTCATGGCCCTAAAGAAGTGTTTTGTTTTTATGTAAACGCCTAAAGGTGTTTTTAATTTTTTTAAATACGCGATTAGCTTATGTTGGTCAAAGTTTTTGGAAGCGCAGTGCATGGGGTGGATGCGATAACCATCACGATAGAAGTGGACGCAACGGCAGGGGGGCAAACAGGCTATTTTATTGTGGGCTTGCCCGACAATGCCGTAAAAGAAAGCATTGAGCGTATTGTTTCGGCTATAAAAAACAATGGCTTCGAAAGACCAAGGACAAAAATATTGGTCAATATGGCTCCGGCTGATATTCGTAAAGCGGGATCTGCCTATGATTTGCCCATTGCCTTGGGCATGCTTGCTGCATCAAAACAGCTGCCAACAGATACTTTAGGTGATTATATTATTATGGGCGAGCTCTCGCTCGACGGCTCTTTACAACCGATTAAAGGAGCCTTGCCCATGGCCATACAAGCGCGTAGCGAGGGTTTTAAGGGCATGATTTTGCCTAAAGAGAATGCACGCGAAGCGGCTTTGGTGAACAACCTTAAAGTGTATGGTGTATCGCACATCCGGGAGCTGATAGACTTTTTTTACAACGAGGAAACGCTGCAACCCTTGAGCGTGAACACCCGCGAGGAGTTTTTTGAAAACCAGCAATTTTTCGACATTGATTTTAATGATGTTAAAGGCCAAGAAAATGTAAAGCGCGCTCTGGAAATTGCCGCTGCAGGAGGCCATAATGCCATATTGATAGGCCCACCAGGCGCAGGAAAAACAATGTTGGCAAAACGCTTGCCTTCGATATTGCCTCCATTGAGCTTGCAAGAAGCGCTGGAGACCACAAAAATTCATTCCGTAGCAGGAAAATTACCGATGAATACCTCGCTGGTAGCACAGCGCCCTTTTCGCTCCCCTCATCATACGGTCAGTGATGCCGCATTGGTGGGCGGTGGAGGCATTCCGCAGCCAGGTGAAATATCTTTAGCGCATAATGGCGTTTTGTTTTTAGATGAGCTACCCGAATTTAAGCGCACCGTTTTAGAAGTAATGCGCCAGCCCATGGAAGAGCGCCGCGTAACCATTTCAAGGGCAAAAGTTAGTGTTGACTTTCCTGCTAGTTTTATGTTGCTGGCCTCCATGAACCCCTGCCCCTGCGGTTATTACAACCATCCCGAAAAAGAGTGTACCTGTGCACCTATTGTGGTACAGCGTTACCTCAACAAGATTTCTGGCCCCCTGTTGGACAGAATTGATCTTCACGTGGAGGTAACACCCGTTTCTTTTTCGGAGCTTTCTGGTGCCGGAAGTTCGGGCGAAACAAGCGCCCAAGTGCGCGAAAGGGTGATGAAGGCCAGAGCGATACAGTCGAAACGGTTTGAAGAAAAGCAAGGTGTTTATTGTAATGCACAAATGGGCAGCAAATTACTCAAGGAGGTTTGTGTTATCAGCAGTGTAGGCGCGAATTTGCTGAAGACCGCAATGGAAAGGTTGAACCTTTCTGCAAGGGCTTATGATAGAATCTTAAAAGTGTCTCGAACCATTGCCGACCTCGCCGATAGCGAAGATATACGCCCAGAGCATCTTGCAGAGGCTATTCAATACCGAAGCTTAGACAGAGAAGGTTGGGCAGGATAGGGCTTTCTTATTGAAGCAATACTTTTGCGAATGTTGTTTCGGCGCCTATTTTTATTTCAACATAAAACAGGCCGCTAGCAAGGCCTTCTGCTGCTTTCCATTGCAGCGCCTGCTTCCCTGCGTTTAAAATCCCTGCATTCATTGTACTGATTTTTTGCCCTTGAATATTGTAAATGGCAATGCTCACCTCTGTGCTTTCCTTTAGCGTTAATTCGAAATTGGTTTCGCCGAAAGTGGGGTTGGGGTAAATGTGGATATCATTGGTTTCGACCAACATGTTTTCAATACTACTGGTTTTCTTTTCGCAAATGTTGCTGCGGCGCCAAATGTCGTTTTGAAACATCAACCAATCAGGCCCATTACCCTTGCCAATAGTGAGTAAGTACGCTCTACCAAAGTTTTTATAAAAATTGGGATATTCAGCATGACCGCCTGCAACAAAGACATCCATTTTGCCATCTTTATCAAAGTCTGCAAGCAAAGGTGCGTGGTCAACGGCATACAAGGAATCGCCATATTCTGTGCGCAAATTCTTATTAAAAATCAAGCTTCCGTTTTGTCCATTTAGGCCGATAACCGAGCCGCCATCTGTACCAAAAACCACATCAAGAAACGCGTTGTTGTTGACGTCTGCAATGGCCGCCCCCCGAAAGGATTGTTTGTAATTGGGGATATTGTATTCCCAAAATAATTTGCCATCCCATGTGAGTGCCGCCATTTTGTACCAGGCACTGAAGATCACTTCGCAGCGCCCGTCATTATTCAGGTCGGCTATGAGTGCCGGGCTCCCAACATAAAAGTTGTTGCCAAAACTATATTTCCAATTTGTTGTTCCATTCTCAGCATTGATGCAATACAATGTGTCGTTATAGCATCCGACCACCAGCTCTTGTTTGCCATCTTTATCCAAGTCGCCTACAGCAGTGCCGTGGTACATCACATCATTAACAGCATAGGTCCACAGTAGCTTTTGGTCTTTGGCGCGATAGGCATAAATTTTATTGTCCGTTTTTACGCTAGCGTTCCAGGTGCCGACAATAAAATCTACATCGCCATCATTGTTGATGTCTACAATGGTGGGAGCTGTTTGTATCCAAGATTTTGTATCCACTGCTATTTCCCAAGCCTTGCTGCCATCTTCGGCATTGATGCATATGACATAGCCACCAAATTCGCCGTGTATAATTTCAGGCTTACCATCACCATCAATGTCCGCAATGGTAGGTGGCGAATCGCTGCCGCGTGTATTGCAGGCCCATTTTAAAGCGCCCGTTTTTCCATCAAAGCAGAATGTTTTCGGATTGCATGAGCCCGGCACAATGACCTCCATCTTGCCGTCGCCATCTACATCATAAATAATGGGCGCCACATCATTACAGCCTTCGCCGCTGCCTTTGGCATTAAATTTCCAAAGCAGGCTGCCGTTTTCGGCATTGAGCGCATAAATCATGCTATCGTTGCGGTAGCAACCAAAGACCATTTCTAGTTTGCCGTCGCCATCAATATCTGCTGCTGCCGATTGCCCAAAAGAGGCATCTTTGGTGTTGAAACTCCACTTGACCGTTGGTTGGGCTTGGGTGGCGAAAGAAAGGATTATGCTGAGCAATAGTAGTAAACGCGCCATATGCAAGATTGATAGCCACAAGGTACAAATTCTTGTCTGAGATTTACTA
>JAIXWS010000051.1 GCA_027491165.1 Sphingobacteriales bacterium
AATCTTGCTAACCGATTAGCTCATTACGAAACAACTGCTCCCGAAATCTGGAATCAAACAGAGGGAAAAGTAACGCATGTGGTGGTTGCATCGGGTACTGGTGGTACCATCACAGGTATTGGAAAATACTTGAAAGAACAAAACCCTCATGTACAAATGTGGGCTATAGACAGCTATGGTTCATTGCTGAAGAAATGGTATGAAACGGGTGAGATTGATATGAAAGAAGTCCATCCTTACATTTCCGAAGGATTTGGAGAGGACTTTGTTCCTGAAAATTACGACAAAACAGTTATCGATCATTTTGAAAAAGTAACAGATAAAGATGGTGCTGTAATGGCACGACGTATAGCCAAAGAAGAAGGTATTTTTGTTGGCTATTCAGCAGGTTCTGTAGTAGCAGGACTTTTGCAATTGAAAGCTCAGCTAAAACCAACAGACTTTGTAGTATTGATTTTCCACGACCATGGCAGTCGTTATGTAGGTAAAATATTTAATGATGAATGGATGCTCGAAAGAGGATTTTTGGACGTTCATACCGTTAAAGATTTAATTGGCGGTTTAGGCAGAAGAAGGTTGGTGACCCTTGACGCCGAAAGCCCGGTATCAGAAGCTATGGCTGCTATGAAAAAGTATGACATTGAACAAATACCAATAATGGTAAATGGTGTCATGAGCGGTAGCATTACCCAAAGTGGCTTGTTTAAAAAACTGATGGAAGATGCCGACATCAAAGACAAAAAAATAAGTGAAGTAATAGAAGCAGCGATGCCCGTAGTATCTATGGAAACCCGCGTAGATAGGCTTACACAGTTTATTAATAAAGACAATGCTGGTGTGTTAGCAAAAGATGATAGTGGGGACTACCATATCCTCACCAAATATGATATTATCAATGCCTTTTCTAAATAAAATAGATGTCAATATTTTCATTAAAACAATTGATTACAAAGCCGCCAATCCTATTTCCATTGGCGGCTTTATTTCATATCATAATTAGTATAAGTGCCATCATCACGCTATACCCTACTCCAATAGCACAACGCGATTGGTTGCGACCCATGGGTATGATTATTTTTAGCCTATTGTCGGTGTTCTTATGCAGTATGCGAAAATGGACAGCCATAGCTTATGTGTCATATAGTATCATCAGTTTAGGCATCATTTATTTTACCCAAAGAGATTCGCCTGAGTTTATTTTTGGCAACTCATTTTTCCCCTTTAATATCATTTTGTCCTTTTTTGTTTTGCTGCTTTTTAAAAGGTTTAGGTAAAATGCAAGAACTAAGGTGTTTTGAAGATATGATGGGCCGCAAGGTGGATATTGCATTTCCGCCAAAGCGTATTATATCGGTAGTACCTTCGCAAACAGAGTTGCTTTTTGATTTAGGCTTGGACAAGGAAGTCATTGGCATCACCAAGTTTTGTGTACATCCAGAGGAATGGTTGAAAAAAAAGACAAAAATTGGTGGTACAAAAAATTTAAATCTTGATACAATAAAAGCGCTTAAGCCCGATTTAATTATTGCCAATAAAGAAGAAAATACCCAAGCCGAAATTGAAGAACTAGCAAAGTATTTTCCGGTTTGGATTAGTGATATCAAAACCATTGAAGAGGCATGTGTCATGATCCAACAAGTGGCTAACATGGTGGATAAGGAGGAGACAGCCTTTTCCTTAATTAATGAAATAAAAAATAGCTTTTCTACAATCATACCATCGACCCAAGAACTTTCTGTGGCCTACATCATTTGGAAAAACCCTTGGATGACTGTAGGAAAAGATACTTTTATCCACGATGTAATCCAACAAATAGGCTGGCACAATGTGTATGAATCACAACAACGTTACCCCGAAACAACTATTGAAAAACTAAAAGAAATCAATCCTGATTTAATTTTACTTTCCTCCGAGCCCTACCCTTTTGCAGCAAAGCATATCAGTGAATTACAAGTACATTTTCCACAAACAAAGATCTTATTGGTAGATGGAGAAATGTTTAGTTGGTATGGAAGCCGTTTAAAATATACGGCCAATTACCTGCAACAACTGCTCCATACTATCTAAGCAAATGTCTTTTTTAAACCTTACTTGTATAGGTACAAAAGGACTTTAACAAAAACCAATCAAAAACAAATCCATTAAAGCAGGCTAATAATCGTACCTTCGACGAAATTCCACCATCTAATTAGCACCATTTTTAGAAGGAAAAAATGGAAAAGTTATTAGTACAGTATGGGAAGATCTCAAGAAACTTTTGGTAAAAAAGAAAAGGAAAAAAAGAAAATAGAAAAACGTAAACTCAAAGAAGAAAAGAAAGAGGAACGTAAAGCTAATTCAAGCTCTGGTAAGGGGCTTGACGATATGTTGGCTTATGTAGATGAGAATGGAAATTTAGTAGACGCCCCACCAGATCCTAAGAAAAAGAAAGTAATCAATATTGAAGACATTCAGGTTAGTACTTTGAAAGAAGAAGATAGAGAGCCTGAAGAATTAGTCCGTACAGGTATCGTGGCCTTTTTTAATGAAGCCAAAGGATATGGATTTATTAAAGATCTTAAAACACAAGAAAGCTTTTTTGTGCACATCAATAGCCTTACTGAAGCTTTGAAAGAAAACAACAAAGTTACTTTCGAACTCGAAATGGGACCTAAAGGACCAAATGCTGTACGAGTAAAGAAAGCTATTGATAAAATAGTTGAAAAAGCGCCAAAAGTTGATCCACAAGCAAACCCAACTGAAGCAAATACAAGTGAAAATACAGAGACTCCGACATCTGAATAATTGCCTCATTGAAAAATAAAATGACAACCACAGCTTAACCGCTGTGGTTTTTTTATGGATCACGCATTACAATTACTTAATAAGCCCTTAATAATATGCTTAAATGGCTAGGCTTATTTTGCACATACCCACACAACTAAGCAATGCAACAACGCGAACCCGAAATAGTCATTATTTCAGATGTTCATTTGGGCACTTATGGCTGCCATGCCAAAGAGCTACTACAATACCTCAAAAGCATTAAACCTAAAATGCTGATTCTAAATGGCGACATTATAGATATATGGCAATTTAGCAAACGTTATTGGCCCAGTAGCCATATGCAGGTAGTCAAACACATTACAGGCCTCATAGCGCAAGAGGTTCCTGTGTATTATATTCCAGGCAACCATGACGAGATGCTCCGCAAATTCAAAGACTTTCAATTGGGCTCATTAAAAATCACCAATAAACTCTCCCTAACCGTCAATAATAACAGGCTTTGGATATTTCATGGTGATGTTTTTGATGTGGTGATGCAACACAGCAGATGGTTGGCCAAATTAGGTGCAGTAGGTTATGACACCCTTATCCTGATTAATAGTGTGGTCAATTATATCTCCAAAAAATTCAATGGCAAAAATATTTCGCTCTCCAAAAAGATTAAAAATTCCGTGAAGAGCGCGGTCAAATTTGTCAACAATTTCGAAACCACTGTCACCTCTATTGCTGCCGAAAACAATTACCAATACGTGATTTGCGGGCATATACATCAGCCGGAAATACGCACTATGGCTACCAAATTCGGTCCAGTAATTTATATGAATTCGGGCGACTGGGTCGAAAATCTAACCGCATTAGAATATGATGAGGACAAGTGGAGTTTATATAAATATGCTGATGATAAACTTGCGCAAAGCATCAATTTAAAATACGATACCGAAACAAAGGAATCAGCCAAAGATTTGATGAACATCCTGATGCAAGAAATGAACATTAGAGAAACCCATTAAAAGTATTGACGTGAAAATTTTATTCGCAATACAAGGTACTGGCAATGGGCATTTAGCCCGAGCCATTGATGTATATCCAGCCCTTTGTGCTTATGGTGAGGTAGATGTATTGGTAAGCGGTATCCAAGGTGACATCGCTCTTCCCTTTCCAGTAAAATACCAATTGTATGGCTTGAGTTTTATTTTTGGCAAAAGTGGCGGTGTTGATAAATGGGAAACCGTAAAAAAATCAAAATTAGGCAGACTAGTTAAGGACATTTTTCGATTGCCCGTAAAGGATTATGATTTAGTTATTAACGATTTTGAACCAGTGAGCGCTTGGGCATGCCGAATGCACAAAAAAACATGTATCTCCCTGAGTCATCAAAGTGCTGTGCTCCATCCTATGGCGCCCAAACCAGACCAATACGATCTCTTGGGGGATTTGATTTTGCGATACTATGCACCTGTAACTGCAAAATTCGGATTTCATTTTAAGGCATTTGACAACAATATGTTCACACCCATTATACGCCAACAAGTTCGACAATTAGACATTAGCGAGAATGGGCATTATACGGTGTACTTGCCCGCTTACGATGACAACAGCTTGGTAAAAGAGCTGTCAATTTTTGAAAATGTTCATTGGCAAATTTTTTCCAAGCATTGTAAAGAGGCCTTCCATTTTAAAAACATACAGGTTCGGCCCATAGAAAATATAGCCTTTATGCATAGCATGGCCAGTAGCAAAGGAATCCTCTGTGGTGCTGGTTTTGAGACACCGGCAGAGGCTCTTTTTTTAGGCAAAAAATTATTAGCCATACCCATGCATGGCCAATATGAACAACAATGTAATGCTGCTTGTCTAGCCAGTTTAGGTGTTCCTATTATAGATGGCTTGAGTAAAAAAAATAGGAACAGATTAGGCGAATGGCTAGATGATGACCAAAAAATTGTTGTTTCATACCCTGAAAACACGGAAAAAGCTGTTGCCTCTTTGATGGAATATTATTGGTCGAAACAAGCTGTTTCTTAAATAATTTTATAGGATTGAGCTGATACTCCTCCGTCGGAATGACGTAAGCCTCAAATTTTTTAGATGATCAATGGGTATCATTGACGCAAAGCACATCCTTACCGCGACATTCAGGTAACAACTTCCTTGTAAATCAAAATTGAGTTTAAGCAATAGGATTATTATAGGCATAAATGAGGCTATTCTAATATATATTAGGCCTTGCATGCCTTTTCAATTACCTTTTGTCCCTAACAATCATCAGCAATCCCCTTGTAGTAAATTCAACTATAATCTATAAGCGTTTAATTGTTCACTGAAAGTCAAATGTATAAAAATCTAAAAAGGGCAAAACTCTATTCTGGCAAAAAGCCTACTGCTGTACTTTTCATCGATTGGAGCGTAATTGCGCATTGTCAAATTAACTTAATGACGTAATTTAGCCACCTAACTAAATATCTTATGAGCATAGCAGATCGTCTATTTCAATCAAAACAAGAATTATCAAATAAAAATCTTCAAGAAGGTCAAGCTTTTCTTGATGCAAATAAAGCAAACGAAGGCGTTGTTAGCCTTGAAAGTGGTGCTCAATATCTAATATTAAACGCATCAGAAGGCCCTAAACCCAGTGCAACAGACAAAGTAACCTGCCATTATCATGGCACTTTGATCAATGGTACCGTTTTCGACAGTTCTGTACAACGCGGACAACCCGCAACATTTCCATTGAATATGGTGATTAAGGGTTGGACAGAAGTGTTACAATTAATGTCTGTAGGCAGCAAATGGCGTTTATTTTTACCAGCACACCTTGCCTATGGCGACCGCCATGTAAGTGCTGAAATTGGACCCAATTCTACCCTAATATTTGAAGTAGAATTGTTGGGTATCAACTAATCTTCAAGACACTATTCATTACAACCCTATTTACAAACCATTTATACCAGTAAATTACCAACAATATTTCTATGGCGCAACTCATCCGCAAAAAAGATGCACTCGAATACCACTCTAAAGGACGACCCGGCAAAATAGAAGTCATTCCCTCCAAAGAAACAAAAACACAAAGAGATTTATCACTAGCCTATTCGCCAGGAGTAGCCGAACCCTGTAAAGAAATAGCCAAAAATGTAGACGACGTTTATAAATATACTGCTAAAGGCAATCTAGTAGCCGTTATCAGTAATGGAACTGCCGTATTGGGATTAGGTAATATTGGCCCCGAAGCCAGTAAGCCTGTGATGGAAGGGAAAGGCTTGTTATTCAAAATTTTTGCAGACATAGATGTGTTCGATATTGAAATCAACAGCACAGACGTCGATCATTTTGTGTCGGTGGTCAAAGCCCTCGAACCAACATTTGGAGGAATCAACCTAGAAGATATTAAAGCACCGGAATGCTTTGAAATCGAAGCACGATTAAAAAAGGAAATGAATATCCCTTTGATGCATGACGACCAACACGGCACTGCTATCATTTCTGCAGCAGCCTTGTTGAATGCATTAGAATTGGTGGAGAAAAATATTGATGCTGTTAAATTTATAGTGAGTGGTGCAGGTGCGGCAGCCATAGCCTGTTGCAATATTTATGTGGCATTGGGAGCCAAAGTGGAGAACATTTTCATGTTTGATGTGAATGGAATGGTAGTGGCTTCGCGAAGCGATATCAGTGAGCAGATGAAAGTATTTGCCCAAAATACCAATGCGGTAAGTATTACAGAAGCCCTGAAAAATGCTGATGTATTTTTGGGTCTTTCAGTAGGCAATATTATTTCGGGTGAAATGATACAAGGAATGGGGGAAAAACCCATCATTTTTGCTTTGGCTAACCCAGAACCTGAAATCAATTATGACATTGCGATTGCTGCCCGACCAGATGCTATCATTGCTACAGGAAGAAGCGACTACCCCAACCAAGTTAATAATGTTTTAGGCTTCCCTTACATCTTTAGAGGAGCTTTAGATGTCCGTGCTACAGCTATTAATGAAGCCATGAAACTTGCAGCGGTAAAGGCTTTAGCTGCATTAGCAAAAGAACCTGTACCCGATATGGTTAATGTGGTATATAGTCAAAAAAACCTTCGTTTTGATGCCAATTATATCATACCCAAGCCCATCGACCCACGATTATTGACAACCGTTTCGCCTGCTGTTGCCCGCGCTGCAATGGAAAGTGGTGTGGCCAGAAAACCCATTACAAACTGGGATAAATATGAGTCAGAACTATACAGCCGCTTGGGCGAAAATGAAAACATTCTTCGTTTTATCATCAATAAGGCCAAACAAAATCCTAAACGAGTTGTATTTGCCGAGGCTGAAAACTTAAAAATCCTAAAAGCGGCTCAACAAGTTAAGGATGAAGGCATAGCTATTCCAATACTCTTGGGTCGTCCACAAAAAATAAATTCATTGATTGAGGACAATCAATTATCGCTAGATGACGTATTAATTATCGACCCCAAAAGTGAGGAACAAGAAATCAACAGAGAACGTTTTGGGGAAATCTATTTTGAAAAAAGACAACGCCGAGGCGTCAATTGTTATGAAGCCAAAAAACTCATGCGTGACCGCACCCACTTTGGCTGTATGATGGTAGAGCTTGGCGAAGCAGATATTCTGATTTCGGGATTGACCCGTCAATACCCTAGTACCTTGCGTCCTGCCTTGGAAATTATTGGCGTAAAAAAAGGTGTTTGCCGAGTATCAGGTATGTATATGATGCTCACGAAAAAAGGTCCTTTGTTTTTTGCGGATACTACGGTAAATGCAAATCCTAGCGAAGATGAACTTATTGACATCACTTTGCAAGCAGCCAATTTTGTCAGTACATTGAATATAAAACCTGTGGTGGCCATGTTATCCTTTTCCAATTTTGGAAGCAGCATATTACCCGAAACAGAAAAGGTGCGCAATGCTGTTGAACGGATAAAAAAATTAAAACCTGAATTGACCATTGATGGTGAAATCCAAGCTGGTGTAGCTTTCGACAAAGAACTACTTCGTGAAAACTACCCCTTCTCTAGTCTCGTTAATGAAACTCCGAACATTCTTATATTCCCTAATTTGTCATCAGGAAATATTGCTTATCATTTACTACAAGAAGTTGGTGGCGCTGAGGCAGTTGGACCAATCTTGATTGGAATGAATAAACCCGTTCAGGTATTGCAATTGGGTAGTACGGTAAGGCAGATTGTAAATATGGTTTCGATTGCGGTGTTAGATGCTCAAAATAAAATTTAAGCCCACACAATTGTAGCAAAAGAAAAGAAAAGGAAATAATTACTTTCTACATGGGATGCACAAAGAGCTTGTTGATTACAATAAGCGTCTAGTTATTTTAATGGGCAAGCTGAATAGACTGCATCAAGCTGTGAGGAAAGGAAAAGGAATCCTGAAAAATTTTGCGCCTCTATACTGCAAATACCTATTCGGAATATTCGCTAATTTCTGATAATTTTAATTAAAGATCTGGAGGCAATAGCTACAATGATCGATTAATCGATTGAATTCAATCAATAGCAATGAGCAGAAAGTTACTGTTTTTTTTATCCTTTATTCTATTGTCAATTACCAACAATTGTCATGCAGCATTCCCTATTGCCGAAGCTAAAAAACAAAACCACATTATTGCTACAAAGCAACCTAATAAATATTACAATACCCACTCTGAAGACATGGGAATTTTTGGGATTTTGGCCGCTATTTTTGCTGTAACAGGATTATTCCCTTTGGCCATCGCAAGTGGTATTATTGGCACTCAAAATGGCCGAAAATTTAAAGGCCTTGCTCGTGCTGGTTTG
>JAIXWS010000027.1 GCA_027491165.1 Sphingobacteriales bacterium
AAAAGTAATCCCACAAAAAAAACTAATTCATGAGCACACAGGCCAACAACCCCTTGCATGGAAAAACCTTGCAATCAATTATAGAGTTTTTACTCGATTATTATGATGGTTGGGAGCAATTGGGCAAGAATATAAACATTCGCTGTTTTAACGAAAATCCAAGTATGAATTCGAGCCTTAAGTTTTTACGCAAAACCGAATGGGCCCGTAAAAAGGTTGAGCAATTGTACCTAGATATTATCTCTGAATAAAAAAGCCGATACCCACAAGTATCGGCTTAGTTTTTATAAAAACAAGTATTATTTACGCAAATTCTTCAACATTTCTTGGGTCATTTTATCCAAATCGAATTGGTGTTTCCAATGCCAATCGTTTCGCGCATCAGTATCATCTATACTAGAGGGCCAAGAATCGGCTATGGCTTGTCGAAAATCTGGCGCATAGTCAATGCTGAATTCAGGGATATGTTGTTGAATAGAAGCTGCAATTTCTTTGGGTGAAAAACTCATTGCCGATAGATTATAGGCCATACGCGATTTAATCTGCTCTTCAGGTGCTTCCATCAATTCAATAGTGCCACGAATAGCATCATCCATATACATCATGGGCAAATAAGTATCCTCGGAAAGGAATGAGGTGTATTGTTTATTTTTAAGTGCCTCATGATAAATTTCTACAGCATAGTCTGTAGTACCCCCACCTGGTGCAGATTTCCAACTAATTAAACCGGGATAACGCAAACTGCGCACATCCAAGCCCCAACGACGATGATAATATTGTGCCCAGAGTTCACCAGCATATTTACTGATACCATAAACTGTAGTTGGCTCAACAATCGTTTTTTGGGCGGTATGATTTTTAGGTGTTGTGGTCCCAAAAACCGCGATAGAACTTGGCCAATAAATTTTGTTCAACTTAACTTCAACACCTAATTCTAAAATTTGAAGAAGGCTATTCATATTAATATCCCAAGCCTTCATGGGCATTTTTTCGCCTGTTGCCGAAAGTAATGCCGCCAACAAATAGATCTGGGTAATAGCTTCCTTTCGAACCAATTCTGATACAGCCTTAATATCGGTGGCATCAAGGGTATAATAAGGTCCCGATCCCTCTAATAATGGATGAGCTTGTTCACGCAAATCGCTAGCGATTACTTGACTGTTACTATATTGTTGACGTAATGCTAAGGTGAGTTCTACACCTATTTGTCCGCAAGCACCTATGATGAGTATTTTCTCTTGTTTCATGAATCTTTTGTAATTGTAAAAGTGTGTGGGTGAAAGTACAAATTATTTCGAAATACGGGCTTTGCTTTCCTATCGAGTGCCCAAAAAATCTTGCTTATTAGTAAGTTCTATCCACAAAACTACTTGTACTAAAATGGACTTTTAAAGTCTTGAAATGCGATGAAGTTCTTATCTCGTTCCGACAGGATGGGTTCTGCACAATCCCATTCAAAACCAAAAGAATGATAGGCAATGCCTGCATCACTAGCGGCATCATACTCACTAGAAACAAGATAGTGCGTCTGTGCATGATGGCTAAGCGATTTAAAACCATGCGCAAAACCTTCAGGGATATAAAATGCCTTGTGGTTTTCGGCTGATAAAATTTGCGCAAAATACTGACCGTAAGTTGCTGATTGCTTACGCAAATCCAAAGCCACATCCAAAATCGCACCAAAAGGGCAATAGACTATCTTGGCATGTTGGTGCGGTGGTAATTGAAAATGCATACCACGAATGACATCTTTTGCCGAAACAGAAAAATAACTTTCCTTGAGGGTAAACTGAATACCCAAAGATTGAAATAAAGTATCATTGAAGGTTTTGACAAAGGAACCACGCGCATCGACAAAGGCAGCCAAATCAATAACGCTTACATCTTGTTTCATATAATTTTATCATTAAAAAACTGATGCAAAATACAATTTATAGTTTGTCGATCATTTTTTTATCAAGCTTTGAAATTGATATGTAAAAAAAAAGTAGCCTTTATCGTTTTTATAAAAATATTTTCTACTTTTAAAGGAATTATTTTATTAATAGCAATTATCATGAGAGGAGTAAACAAAGTAACACTCATTGGCAATGTAGGAAAAGACCCTGAAATACAAACTTTAGAGGGAAATTTGGTAGTAGCAAAATTTCCCTTAGCCACTACCGAAAATCATAAAGATAAAAATGGCAATACCGTATCCAATACGGAATGGCATACGGTGGTACTATGGCGTGGCTTGGCTGAATTGGCCCAAAAATTTTTGCATAAGGGGAGCATGATTTATGTAGAAGGCCGCATTCGCTATCGTAATTGGGAAGATAAAGACAAAATAAAAAGAACAAGCACTGAAATTGTTGCCGATAACTTTGTGATGCTCGATAAGCGCAAAGAAAACGAAGGAAGATCAGAAACTACTGAAATAATCACCGATGATAATTTTGACAAATTAGAGGATAATTTAAGTTTTTAATTATATTCAATTTTAGAATAGCCAACCTGCCAAAAGCCTGTTGGCTTTTTTTGTGACAAGACTTAGTGTACACAGCTTTTCCACAATATTGTTTGAGGCTTAAAAAATAAAAATGTCGGCCTCAAAAAAACCTACCTTTGAATTCATCTTATCAAACGATATTAATTAATGAATCCCAAAGGTTTTTTAGTTTCGGTAGGTGGCGCTGAAGACAAAGGCACCGACCTCGAAAAAGGAATTATAGATAGAAATAGATTAGCTTTTTTCGAGTTAGGCATTTTAAAAAATATCGTTTCTCTCATCAACACACAGCAACCCATCGTAGAGGTAGTGACTACCGCCTCGATGATACCAGACGAGGTAGCGGAAAATTATAAAGACGCCTTTAGCAAACTCGACTGTCACAATGTTGGGCATATTCGCATCCGAAATAGAGAAGACAGCAGCAATCCAGAATTTATTGAGCGTATCAAAAATTGCAATATTGTCATGTTTAGCGGTGGCAATCAATTGCGCCTATCCTCTATATTTGGGGGAACAGAAATTTTAGAATTAATACGCCAAAAATATAATGATGAACATTTTGTAATTGCAGGTACGAGCGCCGGCGCTATGGCTATGAGCAATACCATGATATATGAAGGCAGTGCCGATAGGGCACACCTAAAAGGTGAAGTCAAAATTACTACAGGCTTAGGCTTTATGCAAAATGTGGTGATTGACTCTCACTTCGACAAACGTGGTCGTTTCAATAGATTGGCGCAAGCAGTAGCGGCCCAACCCGGGGCTTTAGGTATCGGCTTAGGCGAAGACACGGGAGTAATTGTGCGCAAAGGAAGCGAATTAGAAGTAATAGGCTCTGGCAGCGTTGTGATAATTGATGGAAAATTCATCGAGTATAACAATATTGCCGATATCCGTTTTGGACAGCCCATTTCGATAGAAAATATTATTGTGCATATGCTATCAAAAGGTGATAAATTCGATACACAAACTAGAAAATTCACAGGTTTAGAGGTAGAGATCATGGCAGATGACGAATCCTAATAAAATGTTGTTTTCAATAATAAAAAAATCCGCTGCAGTATAAACTACAGCGGATTTTTTAAATACGGAGCATATAGAAACAGTAATTTACCAAGTAGTTTTGGCCGTTTTGGAATATTCCTCCCAAGGAGTCGATTTGTGTAGGTTATCACCAAAATATTTCAAAATAGGTTCTATGGTTTTTACTTCTAAATAGCCCGGTATAACTTGGGGGTTTTGGAAATTTTCTTCTAAAATAACCGTCGAAGGGTAAGACATTTGTCCACGCAACAATTGAATGGCAAATTGGTTAGTACGACCTTCTAATCCATAATGATTACCTAAAAAATGAACGCTATCTACCTGCTCGGCATCAAATTTTACGGCGTAGTAGTTTTTATTCAAGTAGCTGATAAGCCCAGGATTAGTAAAGGTCTTTTGGTCCATCACCTTACACCATCCACACCAAGCTGTATAAACATCCACATAGACCTTCTTAGGCGTTTTCTTCATTTTCTCCTGCACTTGATCTATGCTGAGCCAATTGATCTCTTTGTCGCTTATCACCTCGGCAACAATTTTCTTAGCGGTTTTTGGGGAAGTTTTCTTTTGGGCAATGGAAGCGCCAGAAATGACAAGTAGCGCTAAGTTTGTGAGGAGTGCTTTTTTCATAAAAATTGCTATTTCAAGAACGAATTTACAATTATTTTCCGTGTAGCTTTGTATGCGATAAAAAATGACAGAAAGCCCATGAAAATTGCCATAGCGATTACAGGCGCCAGCGGTGCTATATACCCAAAAGTGATGCTCGATAAATTGTCGGTAATCAAAGATCATTTTGAAGACATTTCCTTGGTATGGAGTGGCAATGCACAAGATGTTTGGCAATTAGAATTAGGGCATAAGCAATATGAGCAATATCCTTTCAAGGTTTATGGTAAAGATGATTTTTTTGCCCCCTTCGCATCTGGCAGTGCAGGATATGATGCACTCCTCATTTGTCCATGCAGTATGGGTACACTTGGCCGCATAGCTTCAGGTATCAGTAATGACCTTATTACCCGTGCTGCCGATGTACTATTAAAAGAAAGAAAAAAGTTGATTTGTGTTGTTCGCGAAACACCCTATAACCTGATTCATCTGCGCAATATGACCACCATTACCGAAGCCGGAGGGATCATTTGTCCCGCTACCCCATCGTTTTACAGTAAGCCGCAAACTATTGAAGAAGCCGCCGAAACGGTTGTGGATAGAGCCTTACAGCTTGCCGGGGTCGATATTAAAACCTATCGATGGGGTTCCGAAAAATAATTATTGATTTAAATTAATAGCCATAAATGAATGCATTATTCGAAGAATTTTCAGCAAGTAGTGCTGCTGATTGGAAAGATAGATTAAGCAAAGACCTTAAAGGAATTACTTTTGAAGACCTTTGCTTGATTGATAGAAATGACATTACCATTCATCCTTTCTATACAGACGAAGGAGAACACAAAGAGTCGAATTTCACACACAAAGATTGGTCTATTTGCGCAACTATTAAAGATATTGATCCCAAAAAAGCCAACAAAAAGGCACTGAACGAATTACAAAATGGGGTATCTGGCTTATGTTTCGAAATCAATGGAGTGCAGGATTTGGATGTTCGATTACAAGAAATTCAATTGCAATATATCTACACTCAATTCCATGTTGCCGATAATATTGAAACATTTCTAGCCAATTTCAATCAATATCTTTCTGCACAAAGTTTATCTTTAGTTGATTTAGATTGTCGTATCAACTTCGACCCGATTTGCCATTTAATTGAAGGCAATGCCTTCGAAAAGGAGCAATCAAAAAAAGACTTTTTATTCCTTTTCCAACATACAAAAAGCATCTCTATTGATGCGCAATCTTATCAAAACGCAGGAGCCAATAGTACTTACCAATTAGCTTGTTGCGCTGCACAAATCAATGAATACTTGCATTGGCTGGATGTTTCGGGTAAAATATCTGAACTAAAAAAGGTACATATTAGCCTAACAACGGGCACAGATTTTTTTGAGGAAATTGCCAAATTGCGTGCTTTAAATATCTTAATTGCAAACCTATTTACGCAATACAACATCAGCCCATCAATTCACTTACACATCGAAACAAGCAACTGCTACCGATCGGCATTTGATCCTTACAGCAATTTACTGCGCGACACCATTGCTGGAATGGCTGCGGTACTTGGCGGTTGTCATTCCCTACTCATTCATGCATTCGATCAAAGCCTCCATGAGGCCAGTGAATTCAGCAGCCGTATGAGCCGCAACCAACAATTAATCTTTAAGGAAGAAAGTTACTTGAGTCAAATTGCGGATGCCTCGGCAGGTTCCTTTTATATCGAAAACCTGACGGAGCAAATCGCAGAAAAAGCATGGACTTCTTTTCAACAAATTGAGAAAGATGGTGGATTGATTGCTTCTTTTGAAAAAGGAATAATTAAAGAGACTATTGAAAAGCAAGCTGCGCAATGGATTCAAGAATTCAAATCAGGAAAACGTGTATTGATTGGTGTAAATAAATATGTCAATGCAAAAGATGAACCCAAAGCCTCGACAAAAAAGCAAGAATCAGGTCTTGGTTTAAAATTGATTTCATTGACAGAAGAATTGATAGAATCCAATGCATAAATATCTTAAAAGATAAAGTTTGCTTACTCTCAAAAAAAGGACAGAAAAATACAATGGGTGCAAATAAAAGTCATTGTAAAGCTTAAGAAACCCTTCTAAGGGAATATGTGATTACAAGAAAAAGAAAAACATGAATAATGCCCTGCATTATTACAATTGAAAATACGAAACAAATGCGTAAAGATTTTTCCAACATTTCCTTGAATAAAAAGGTGGCACAGCAGCAGGAAATAGCTGCCGAACCACATCTTACAGCCGAAGGAATTGACCTAAAAAGTAGCTACAGGCTTTCGGATATTCAGGACCCCAAACAAACAAAATTTGCTGCAGGCATTGCACCCTTTTTAAGGGGACCTTACAGCAGTATGTATGTGCAAAAACCCTGGACCATCAGGCAATACGCAGGTTTTAGCACAGCAGAAGAAAGTAATGCATTCTACCGTCGCAACCTAGCTGCTGGCCAGAAAGGTCTTTCTGTTGCCTTCGACTTAGCTACCCATCGTGGTTACGATAGTGACCACGAGCGCGTGGTAGGTGATGTGGGAAAAGCGGGAGTGGCGATCGATTCAATACTAGATATGAAAGTATTGTTTGATCAGATACCCCTCGATGAAATGAGTGTGTCCATGACCATGAATGGCGCAGTACTGCCTATTCTTGCTTTCTACATTGTAGCGGCCGAAGAACAAGGTGTACCCATGGAAAAACTGACAGGCACGATTCAGAATGACATCCTGAAAGAGTTTATGGTGCGCAATACCTACATCTATCCGCCAGAACAGTCCATGAAAATCATTGCGGATATTTTTGAATTCACTTCGCAACATATGCCGAAGTTCAATTCTATATCCATCAGCGGATATCATATGCAAGAAGCCGGTGCCACCGCAGATATTGAACTAGCCTATACTTTGGCCGATGGTGTCGAATACATCCGTGCTGGATTGAAAGCTGGTTTAAAAATTGATGATTTCGCTCCTCGATTATCTTTCTTTTGGGCTATTGGCATGAACCATTTTATGGAAATCGCTAAGATGAGGGCTGGAAGAATGCTATGGGCCAAATTGGTGAAACAATTTGATCCCCAAAAAGAAAAAAGTATGGCACTGCGCACCCATTGTCAAACCAGTGGATGGAGCCTTACAGAACAAGATCCTTTTAATAACGTAACGCGAACAGCTATCGAAGCCTTAGCAGCAGCAATGGGACACACCCAAAGTTTGCATACCAATGCCCTAGACGAAGCCATTGCCCTACCGACCGATTTCAGTGCTAGAATTGCACGCAATACCCAAATCATTTTACAACAAGAGACCGACATTTGTCGCACAGTAGACCCTTGGGGCGGTTCTTATTATGTAGAATATCTAACAGAGCAATTAGCCCAAAAAGCTTGGGCCTTGATTGAAGAAGTAGAGGCACTAGGCGGCATGGCCAAAGCCATAGAAACAGGCGTACCCAAGATGCGTATTGAAGAAGCGGCTGCACGCAAGCAAGCACGAATAGATGGCGGAAAAGATATCATTGTTGGGGTGAATGAGTACAGAACAGACGAGCCTTCCAATATCGAAATATTGGATGTAGACAATGCTAAAGTGCGCATCCAACAGGTAGAACGTTTACAAAAATTACGAGCCGAAAGAGACAATGAAAAAGTAAGCGCTGCACTGAATGCCCTGACAGAAGCAGCACAAAGCGGCAAAGGAAATTTATTGGCCTTGGGTATAGAAGCCGCTAGATTACGCGCTAGTTTGGGTGAAATATCTACTGCATTGGAAAAAGTATATGGCCGTTATGCTGCACGAATTCGTTCTATTTCAGGTGTATATTCAAAAGAAATTGCTATGGATAAGGATTTTCAAGAGGCCAGAAAAATGGCCGATGAATTTGCGGTACTTGATGGCCGACGCCCAAGGATAATGATCGCCAAAATGGGTCAGGATGGGCATGACAGAGGAGCGAAGGTAATCGCCACTAGCTTTGCTGATTTAGGCTTTGATGTGGATATTGGCCCATTATTCCAAACGCCTGCAGAAGCGGCCAAACAGGCCATAGAAAACGATGTACACATTTTGGGTATATCAAGTTTAGCGGCAGGTCACAAAACTTTGGTGCCTCAGGTGATTGAAGAATTGAAAAAATATGGACGTGCTGATATAATGGTAGTTGCAGGTGGAGTGATTCCTCAGCAGGACTACCCCTTTCTATATCAGGCAGGAGTTTCCTTTGTCTTTGGCCCAGGCACCATCATTGCTAAAAGTGCTCAAGACATTTTGAAGAAATTAACAGAGCTACGCCATTAATTTTTTTAAATTTTTTATTGCTTTTTAAACGTAAAAACGGGTTGCATAAAGCAACCCGTTTTTTTAATCAACAACTTTTAAAGTGTATACTATACTTAGTATTTAGTTTGTTCTGCGTCCCAGTTTGTCCAACCTGCAGTCCAATCGTTGGTAGCATCAAATGCACCACGGTAAGTTACTGGAGTGAATGAAGATAAACCAGAGAAATCAGCACCAGTGACAGCTGGAGAAGTAGCTTGTAACAAGAAGCTAGGTACACCTGGCGTAGCAGACAATGATGAACCAAATTTATTTGGAGCATTCAACAATACATCTTGAGCGTTAGCAATGGTTGTATTTGAAGTATTGCTTCTAAATGCGTTCCAAATAGCCGTATCAGCAGCAGTAGTAGCTAAACCAAGTACTTTGTATGGTGTAGCGCAACCAGCAATAATGTTGTTTCTAAATTGCAATTGACCATCTGTACCTGCACCTAAGTTTTTGTGTGTTGCATTACCTTTAGAACCATCGATATACACACCAGTTGGGAATCCAACAATGATTGAATTGCGGATAGAAGAAGCAGAGTTACGACGAATATGAGCACCATTCTGGAATTGTGCATTGATACCAGATACTGAATTACCAGTTATAACTGGACCTACAATGGTCATGTTTGAAAACACAGCTCTTGTTTGTGGGGTAGCAGTTGTACCATCTGCATTGTTATCAGACTCAAATGAATTTGAACCAGAAATATCAGCAAGGTTTCTATGACGGTGAGCAACACCAAACTGTACGTTACCAGAGAAACCAAAATCGGTATCAAAATCATCATCCCAAGTATAAGAAGCTACAAGGTGATCGGCATTCACTGTACCACCAAACCACTCGAAAGCGTCATCACCAGCGCGATAAACTTGGATATAGCTCAATTTAGTTCCAGAACCTACACCACCCATAGTCAAACTGTTCAACTCGTTATCTGGAGAAAGAGCGATACCTGCAAATTCAATACGAGCGTAAACAATAGAACCTGAATTATCAGCAGCATCAGTACCGCCATACCAAATATAATCTTTTTCAACACCACCAGCAGTAGGCGTTAAACCACCTTCTAATTTAGCTTCAGAACCAGCAGCATTAATTGGAGCTTTACCCAACAATACAATACCACCCCAATCACCAGGCTGGCGTGCACCTACAGCTTGAGATGAAGTAAATACAACAGGTTTTGTTGCTGTACCTTGAGCATCAATTTTAGAACCACGAGTGATTACTAAGGTACCCTTAGAAGCCCTATCTCCCATTACAACAGTACCTGCTGGGATGGTTAATTTGGCACCTTTTGTTACAAACACAAATCCTTTTAACACGTACTTTTTAGACGCATCCAAAGTTCTATCAGCAGAAATATCTCCTGACAAAGTAACCACAGAATCCGTTGGTGTTGGTGTTGGCGTTGGCGCTGGTTTATCTTCTGGCTTACAAGAAGTAAACATTAATGTTGTTGCGCAAATGGCGAATAAAATCTTTTTCATTGTTTTGAATTAATTAAGTTTAGGCAAAAGTATCAGGGCAAGGTTATGTGAATATTACGGGTGTGTTATCTGAATATTAATTCGTGAAAATGCTTATCTGTATTGCTTTTAAACAAAAAAGCTCCTTCTTTTTTTTTTAGAAAGAAGGAGCTTTGCACTTAAGAGAAAAAGGTATCAAACCTTGAACTAAAATTTATAGCTATAGGTCAAAGAAAAGGTTGTTCCTTGACGGTATCTTTGAAAAATAAAATCTTCGTTTGGATTAACCAATGTGGTAGCTATACTTGGATTATCGAATTTTTTATTGTCGTTTTGGTCATAATAAAAGAAGGTAGGTGCATTAAGCATATCCTTAATATTCAATCTAAATTCGCTACGCTTGCCTACTGTGTACGAAATTTGATAATCCAAAACATTCCTTGGGGCCTCGTACACATCCGCAAATTGACCTTCTCCACCCACAACATAAATTCGCTGACCAATTCTATTATACAGTACATTGAAATTTAGCTTTCCTTGAGCAGCACTGTAGCCAAGACTTGCATTGATTACATAAGGAGATTGACCGGCCATTGGGCGTGAGCTACGCACAATACCATTTCTATATTTTTGTTGGTCACCAGCCAATTCTACCCTCGATTGGATATAAGCTAGATTGGTGTAAAAAGTTAGATTTTTCAATACTTTTCTATCGGCAATAAAGTCTAAATTCTTCCGGAATTCCACTTCTACACCTGCAGAACTTGCTTTGTTATAATTCGCTGTCTTAATATCCGCAGAACCATTAACGGCATAAAATTGGTTTTCGATGGTTTTATCAAATCGCTTATAAAACGCAGATGCCGATATGACCTCGCCTGGGCGTGGAAAAATTTCGTACCTAAAATCCATATTATCGATACGGCTGCGGGTAAGATCTGGATTACCAAAAATAAGGGTATTCATTTCGTAATCGAAATAGGTGATGGGTGCTACTTCTCTAAACTCAGGACGTGCTACACTACGGAAATAAGACATTCTCAAATTGGCCTTTTCATTAAGTGCATAACTCATATTCAGTGATGGCAATAGGTCATTCCAAACCGGGTCAATTGTCAATTCTTTACCTAATAAATCTGTTGTTTGTAGATTAAGGTTGTAGGATTCAAAACGAACACCCCAAACAGCCCTTAACCTTGTGTTGATGCGATTATCAGACATTACAAAAGCTGAACCCACTGTAGCTTTTGCAGTATAGGCATCGCTAGGTGCGGTTTGGTCTACTAGTTGAAAAAGTTCCGAATTTATATTTTGTTGGCTAAAAACGTCTGTGATGCTTTGGCTTTCGGGAAAGGAAGTATTTGATGTAGCACCTAAATATCTATTTTCAAATGTACGCGTACGATACATGGCCAATGCACCCACTTTTAAATTGCTTTTGTATAAAAACTTGTAAGGGCTACTGTAGTTTACCGATGCATTGTAGATAGACTCATTCAGATCACCAAACAACCTATTATTGGCGCGACCTACAGTACCAAGGTTGAGTATATAACCAGTGTCTTTTGTTGGGGCTAAAAACTGCGCTTTTCTTTGGTCGGGTTGGTTGTTGGTTACATTGTTATAACTGGCCACCCAATTTAATTTTTTCTGAGCATCACCGCCAAGACTGTGTTCTCCCTCAAGAGAAGTTTTAAACAATGACTTTTGAATAAGGTCGAATGCCATGTATTGAATATAGTTTGTCGTACCTATATCATAACCACTTCTAGTTAAGTAGTTGTCGTCAAAAGTTCGGTTGTAGAGATTTTTAAATGAAATTTTGGTATTGGCACTAGAGTAAGCAATGTTAGCTAATGCACCCACTGTAGTGTTGTAATTATAAATACGATCGACAAAATTATAATTACCATAGGCTCTCTGTACATCTAATTTCGCATTTTCGCTATGTGCATAGTTTAATGCTGTTGTTAGGCCAATTCTTCTGTTCTTTTTAAGTTCATACAACCTACCCAAACTGCCTTGTAAAGATACGCCAGGCAATGCTTTACGATTTATTACATCGTAATTATTGTTCAACATCGACAAGTACTTTTTTGTTTCGTCGGGTGACAAATTTTTTGCTGATAGTTCTGCACCGCTGGGCAAGCCAGAGGGCAATTGACGAGTTCCATTATCGAAACCCAAAATATCTGTTGGGGTTTTGTATCCTGTTTCGAATTGTTTAAAAGTAGAAACGGTATTGTAAGATGAACCAATAGAAAGGGCATTAAAATTTTTATCCGGAATTTCTTTAGTCAAAATATTGATTACCCCACCAGCAAAATCTCCAGGTAAATCTGGTGTACCCGATTTTGAAATAATAATATTATCAATCAAAGTAGCAGGGATAATATCAAATGAGAAGGCTTTTCGGTTCGCCTCTGTACTCGGCAAAAATGAATTGTCAATTAAGGCCGTATTAAAACGATCTGTAAGACCGCGGATAATCACAAATTTATTGTCTTGGATTGTCGTTCCACTTACACGCTTCAAGACCTCCCCTGTACTTTTGTCGGGTGATTTTTTAATCGCTTCTGCAGAAATACCATCGCTCACAGAAGCTGAATTCTTTTGGGCGATATATAAGGCGTTCATGGTTTCTTTTTTTAAGGTTGAACGGACCACCACATCTTTTAAGACGTTCGTTTTGCTTTCTTCCTTGATAGCTAAGTTCATCGGTGTTATGGTACCTGTCTCTATTTTTACATCTGAAACCTCTTTGGTCACGTAACCCATGTAACGCACTTGAACGGTATAATTACCATCTGGCACTTTAAGCTCAAAAACACCATCCTCATCAGAGAAAGCCGCTACGGTTTTTAAGGCAGGAATAGAAATGGTAACACCTACCAAAGTTTCTCCTGTTTTTTCATCAGTCACTTTTCCTTTTAATGTTCCTTGTGCAAATGTGTTGGCAGCTAGAGTAAGGCATAACATCAAAACAAACGTAAAACGCATATTGTCTAAATTTTTTGCAAATGTCTTTGCTCAATGTTACCGAACTGTAAAGCCAATATTACCGAATTGTTACCCCAGCCATTGGCCTTGCCCTACAAGGATTTTGAAGGATTAATTTTTTGATATTTAATTATAAACAAAAGGCAAGGAGGCCTATACCCAAAGGGTCATTTTGTGCAAAGCCGAAACTTTGCTCCACAAAATGTCATAATAGAAATTAAATAATTTAAAATGTAAAAATAGGGGATGTAAACAAGCGCCGGCTAATGGGCCTGAAAAGAACATTTAGTTTTCAGACCTAAATTTATGAGCATCATGGCCTAAACGATTACGGCGAAGAAGGTACAATATAGAAAACAAGGTAAATGCGCTCAAAATAATGGCTAACAAGCAAATATTTACGGGCAAATCTTGAACCAAAACGGCAATCAAAATAATGATCAAACTGGAAAAGGCTAAAATAAGTACTGTTTGTGTATGTGAAAAACCTAAATCTAGTAAGTAATGGTGTAAATGATTTCTATCAGCAGAGAATGGAGATTTTCCTTTCAGTATTCGGGAAATGAAGACCCTAAATGTATCAAAAACAGGCACAAAAAGTATGGATAAAGCTACCAGTAAAACCGCTTTGGGGCTGTGAAACAACAAGTTGTTTTGCAAAACAGGTATATGGTCTGTAAGGATAATTGATAATAGGGCAATGATAAAACCGATCACTAAGGAACCAGAATCTCCCATAAAAATACGCGCAGGGCTGTAATTAAAACGAAGAAAGCCAAATATAGAACCCATTAAAGTAAAGGAAATAATAGCAGGACTATAACTATTATTAAAGGCAAATGCTATGCCTAAAAACAAGGAACAAATAACAGCTATAGTTCCCGCTAAACCATCGACGCCATCCAACAAATTAAAGGCATTACTGATAAATGTACAGCCAACAATCGTAATCAATAAACTAGCCCAATAAGGCAATTCATAGACACCCAATAGGCCATATAAATTATCTAATCGAAAATCCGCTAAGCCAGCAATAATTGCCGAGGCAGCTATTTGTGCAATAAATTTTTTATAGGGATTAACATTAATCAAATCGTCTTTGATACCCGTAATGAACAGAATGAGCAAGGCTGCTATTATATAATTCCATTTTGGAAAATCGGAGGGATTGACAAACAAAGAGGCCACAACGGAAAAGCCTAAAAAAATGGCGATACCACCCAGATTAGGAATGATCTCTGTATGAAACTTTCGGTCACTATCGGGCACATCAAATATCTTTTTTTTCTTACTTATATAGATAATCCTTGGTATAGCACTAATGCACAATAACATAGAAAGCACGAAAGCAGCGATATAGAGCAACCATTTATTTGAATCAAGTAAAAATGCTCCCATATAAAAAATTAACAGACAACAATAAAAACCAAAAAGTGTGTAAAGGTAAAAAAACTATTATTGCCTATGTGCAATTAACAAAATATTCAATTCAACAAATTCGTGTGATAGGATCCCTCACCAATAGAACTGGATTGCAATATTGCTTGATCAGGTTCTTTTAAATTTTTCAATAATTCATAAAGTGTATCAACAATGCGTTTGGCAGCCTGACCATCCCACAATTCAGGATTTCTACCCAATGGCCAATGCCCAGATTTAAGCTTTTCGAAAGCACTAAAAATATTTCGAGGGCTAGTACCTAACAGCATATTGGTACCAATAAGGCAAGTTTCTGGCCTTTCCGTATGCATTCTCAATGTCATACAAGGCACATTCATGACTGTAGCTTCTTCTGAAACACCTCCTGAATCAGTTATAACAGCGCTTGCATTTTTAACCAAATAATTGAACGCTAAATAACCCATGGGTTCTGTCATCAATATGTTCGAGGCAAACTCAATGCCAAATTGCTTCATCATTTTAGCGGTATGGGGATGAACAGGAAAAATAATGGGCATATCAGCTGCTGCTGTGCTTATTGCATGAAGCAAATTGGTTAAAGTTGCGCTATCAGCAAGATTTTCTTGCCGGTGTAGCGTTAAAACAAAATAGCTTTTATTGCGCAGTCCATAAACATCCCAAAAGATAGGTTTTTTAAATCTTTGTTCATTTTGGTACAAAGTATCAATCATGGTATTGCCTACAAAGAAGATCTTGTGGGGCGCTACGCCATCATGAAGTAGGTTATCAGAAGCGCTACGCGAAGTGGTGAAAAAATAATCCGTAATTGAATCGGTTAAGATTCTATTGATTTCCTCAGGCATTTGTTTATCAGCACAACGTAAGCCCGCTTCTACATGAAGCAGTGGAATAGTAGGGTCTGTTTTTTTGGTAGCCAAAGCGCAAGCAACAGTTGAGTTGACATCTCCTGAAACAATAACCATATCTGGACGATGCTCTTCTAGTACTTTGCTATAGCGGGCAATAATGGTAGTAATCTGTTTGGAGCTTTCTATATTTCCTACATCCAGATTTATATCTGGGGCAGGTATGTTTAATTCTTCAAAAAAGACGCCACTCATATTCGTATCGTAATGTTGGCTCGTGTGTATCAACCTATAGTTTATCCCTGCCTTTTTAGACGCTCTTAAATCCAATTCATGGATAATTGCAGCGACTTTTATAAAATTAGGCCGAACACCAACAATGATATCTATTAATTTTTTCATTAAATAAATTTAATATTTGTAATCACAACATCTGCATCTGCAATACAAACAATTCTTTGGGCAACACGCGTAAGATTAAAACCTTCGCAAAATAAATAATCTTCAATGCTACAAGAACAATTACTAAAACACAAATACATATTGTGCGCCCTTATTCCATGTTCATTTCGTTCAAGCAGTATATCTGGATGAAAGTGATAAAACAACTGTGCATTCTGACCCTTCCAACCAAGTAAACAATCGGTAATTTGAATCCCTTTCTCGCTATGTTCTATGCGTCTTCTGTGCCAAATTTTATAATTATAAAAATAACCATCATGTTTATAATCAATTATATTTAAGGCTTTACTTAAACAAAAAATAGAAGGTCTTTTGGCCATTCTAAACGATGACCACAATACTGCAGAATCAGCAGAATTGATGGAGAGCGTATTATGAGCATTTGTACTCTTCTCCAGCATTCTCATTTCATTGTCATTGTAAGTACTCACTCCCCGATCTACAATTATGGGACAAGACCCGACACTTAAGGTAAAAGTAAAGGCATCGGCATGTGCATGACCTGCTTGATAATTTGCCCCAATCTTTCCTGTATTGAAGAGCAATGTATAATCAAAATCCAGACCTATCAACCTAAACCCACTTTCCCGAAAACAAACATCCTTTATACAGATAGACAAATCCTGTGCCACATTCATTAATTCAAAAAAACATATCGACATTTCTTTGTTGCTATCGTTCATATTGGGATAGAATCCCTCTTTATCTACCAAAACAGATAGTGTAGATAGCATTATTTCTACATTGATTTTTATTTCATTAAATAAATTTTTAAATTCATTTTGTGGCTTTATAAAAACCATCAAATCCATCAAGCTTTTGACAAGAATAGATTGATAGGCAAAGGATTTCTCAAAATGAACACCATCCTCTAGCACTTGCTCCTTTAATTGCTCCCGAAGAATCAATATACCCTTGCGGAATATTCTTTTCTCCTTCAAAAAAACACCCGCCCAAACTAGGCTTATACCATTTTGAAGCAAATGATTCCCCATGATATCATATTCTGGAAAATGATACAACCTATGAGCTTGAGATCTCAAAGAAGCGATAACAGCATCATCATATCGATTATTTTTCAGTAGAAATTTGATCCAATTAACGATACGAATTGAGGCAGGATAAGAGTGTATGAATAAATAACTTTTATCTTGATTATTAATGTATTGAAAAATACTACCTAAATTAGATTCTAGACTTATTCGATCATCATTTAACCAATCAAAATAGTGTAAATGGAAAGACCACAGTAAGCCGTTCTCTTCGAATCTCCAGTTGATCTTGGATTCAAAACAATGTGTCTGATGCAAAAAAGTAAAAGTCTGGCTAGCGGGAATATAGAGGTCTTTATCGTTTGAATAGACATAAAAGGGACTGCCACTTGGGAAATATACATCAGGCTTAAAAGATGATTTATTTTTTATATAAAAATAAATCTGCCGCTTAAAGGGGTAATATAATCGATAAAATACCTGTTGCCATCTAAGATATTTGACTGTATGATACAAAAGCAAAAGCGCCTTGGGCGAAAAAAAAGAAAGCGATTTACCTTTCATCTTGATAATAAGTTAGCGACATTTGCGTTCTTTTCCATTAACGAAATCAAAATTAGTGCAAAATAATAATTTAAAGCATTTCTTTACCGTATACCAGCAAGCCATTGCTATATGCTTATCGATAGCAATGGTTTATGGTTTTTTAGCCGGTAGGGCTATTTTGTCTCTTGCAATGTTTTTGTTTTTTTTAAATGCTATTTGGAATGTAAAGGCTAGCAAAGTTAGGGAGCAAAAATGGTGGTTTTTAGGATTGGCTTGGGTAGGTTTATATGCCCTTTCCTATTTTTGGAGCGAAGATATTCCTTATTGGCAAGAGCGTTTTCAAGTCAAATATGCTTTTGTTATTTTACCCATTGCCTTTGGCGTTTTACCTGGATTGACCATAAAGCATCTCAAATGGCTAAGCTGGGGCATCAGTGTATTGGCTATTGGAGGCTGTATCTATTCCTTATCATTTTATTTTAAAAATACGGACGAAATACTAAAGGGCTATTTCTACTCGAAGGTGCTCACTACCCCAGCCTATAAAGACCATATACGATTTAGTGTTTTTATAGCCCTGAGCATTATCTGGAATTGCTTTATATTCAATAAAATCTCTATAAAATGGCAGAAAATAGCGCTCATTTTGACCATCATTTTCCTAGCCCTTTATTTACATATTTTGGCCGTACGCAGTGGTCTAATTGTCTTATATAGTTTTTTAATATTGTATGTACTGGCCCTGTTTTTTCGAAAAAAAGTGGCTTTAGGATCTTCTATTATCGCATCCTTTTTATTACTGCTTTTTATTGCCTACCAAAATATTCCTTCTTTTAGGCTAAAAATTGAATATGGACTTTATAGCCTTAATGAGTATAAAAAAGGTAATGAAAGTGCTGGATATTCGGATATAGGCAGGTTAATCTCTTACAAAATGGCTGGTAAAATCATTCAGGAAAATCCAATTATGGGTGTGGGTGCCGGAGATTTGAGAGCAGCGATGAAAGAAAAATACCAAGAGTTTTCTCCTAGCACCAAGCCAGAGCAAATGATTGTACCCCATAACCAAGCTATGGTAGTATGCCTAGTGGGGGGTGTCTTTACATTGATTGTTTATTTGGTTTGGTTGTTTTACCCCATAGCCCATGTAAAACGCAATAGAAATGGTTTTTACGTTTTTGCCACTTGGTTTGCCCTGTTGATATGCCTCATGGTGGAGCCTATGCTTGAAGTGCAATTAGGGGTTTTCGTCTATTTATTTGCGCTGCTCTGGATAATAAAAGCAGCCGAAATAAAGGCTTAATGAGGCTCAACAATCCAATTATTTCGAAATAACATTTAAGCCTTAAACAATAATGGGCAATACAAAAATGTCCCACAAATTGGGGCATTCTAAACTATTTACCCTTTTGAATCTCTTCAAACCTGTCTAATCGCCTTGTAGAGTCAACGCCCCAAATGGGGAAGCTATCATCATCAAAAATAAGCACCTCTCGGTCAATAGCATCTAGTTTATATTTTTTAATCACCGAAATGATCTCTGCTATCCATTTCCCTTTGGCCGAGGCATAGCCCGATTGATTCATCGCTATAAGCCATTTTTCATAATCGCTTGTACCCCTTAATATCGGGTAGTATTTTTTACTTTTCACAATGCGCACAAAATCTTTAAATGAGGCCCCAGGATTGGGATATTGCTTGTAAGCCGAGCGGGGCGCTCCTGGAATTTTCGAAAGTTGATTTTTGCCTTTGACACCAAAATAATTATGCAGTAAGGTGCAATTTCGGCTTTTGCCCATACCCGATTCTATCATGGACACCCCTAAGATAATGCTGGCTGGTATGCCCGATTCTTTGGACAAAGACATGGCGGTAAACTTATGTTTTTCGATATAGTCTTTTGCAACCTTTTGGCCCCAGGAAGTACCTACAGCAAATAAAAGAAACAGAATGGTCATAAAACCAATCCTACATTGTCGGCCGAGTAGCACTGTCATAAACTAATATTTTTTATTTAAAATAGATTAATCAATCAGCTCAGCAACACGGAGTGGCTAAGTATTCCTTTTCCCAAAAATAGCATTATATTTGTAACTCTTATAAAAACAGGATTTTTACATGCTCGATATACTGCTCGTTGTTTTAGCTTATTTAATCGGTTCTATTTCCTCTGCGGTTCTCGTAAGTAAACGATTTTATGGCATAGACATCCGCGAACACGGCAGCGGAAACGCTGGCGCAACCAATACTTTTAGAATTTTAGGCAAAAACGCAGGCATCATTGTAATGGTCGCCGATATGCTCAAAGGTTTTTTAGCCGTAAAACTCTCTCTTGTTTCTTCTTATACCTGGACCTCAGAACCCTTTGTAAATCTGCAAGTAGTGTTGGGCATCGCCGCAGTTTTGGGTCATATATTCCCCATTTTTGCTGGTTTCCGTGGCGGTAAAGGTATTGCTACTTTATTTGGAATGATATTGGGTATTCAACCCCTAGTAGCCGTAAGTTTGGTGGGTGTGTTTATGTTGATGTTGATGGCCACGCGCTATGTCTCTTTGAGTTCTATCAGCGCTAGTATTGCTTTTCCGCTATTAATCCTTTTTATCTTCCGCGAGCCAGAGCTGAGCTACAAAATATTTGCCATTGGCACAGCAGCATTGGTCGTGTTGACCCATCACAAAAATATTACGCGCCTCATTACTGGTAGCGAAAGCAAAGTACCCATTTTTAAAAAAAGGGACAAAAAACGTAAGGATAACGAATAAAGTTCTCCAACGTTTTGACCATCAATCTCCTTCAACGATTTTTTAGTTATTTCTACCCTATCAAGGTAGACAGCGCTGTGGGCAAAACAACGCCCCATATTGGTTTGTATCGATATGCTGGAAGATGGCAATTGAGCGCCGCTACAGCTTTATACTCCGACGGTGCGGCTTATCGCCCCCTTCGAGCAGCCTTTCACTACCTCAAAAAAGAGTTGCCTCAAAAACAAAAGATGTTGGTATTGGGTGGCGGACTGGGCAGTGCGGTGGCTATTTTACACAAGCTAAAATTGCCTATCCACAGCACTTTGGTAGAAATAGACCCTCAAATTATTAATTGGGGAAAAGACATTATTGAGGCCGAAACGAAATACCCCTGCCATTGGATAAACGCTGATGTGCAGCAATTTGTGAGCCAACACAATGCCACTTACGACCTGATTGTATTGGATGTTTTTCAGGATAGAATTGTACCCCAATTTGTAAGCAACACTTCCTTTTTGCAGCAATGTAAAGCATTAATGAGCGATGATAAAAGTGTATTAATCTTCAATTACATTATCAACAACGAAGAAAACTGGAAAGAGGCATTACAGAATATCAAAAGCGTATTCACAATCGAACACACCATTAATATTGGCATTAATAGAATAATGATGCTTAGAAATAACGCTTAATCAAACGAAGGCTATGGGTGCGCTTACGCAATAATTTACTGACAATACCCTCTTGATCTATTTTATCAATCACCACTTGGCCAGCAGTTTCGGTGGCGTGGATAATATGCTGTTCGTTAAGCAAAATACCTACGTGATTAATCCTGCCTTCGGCATTGGCAAAAAAGGCCAAATCACCACAACGAGCCTCTTGAAGAAAAGTAATGGTTTCGCCTTGTAAGGCTTGCTGCGAGGCGTCTCGGGCAATAGCGATGCCATTCATCCGCATTACAATTTGGCTTAGCCCAGAGCAGTCTATTCCTTCTAGACTACGACCGCCCCATAAATAAGGTGCGTACCGAAAGGAGCTTGCAATTTTCTCAATGCCCTCAGCACTGGGTTGCAAGTCGCTAATGAGTGTTTTTTTGCCCTTATACTTAGCCTTTACTCCGCCCAATAAAAAATTACTCGGACGCAGGCAAGCAGCCATCGGCAATATGATCTCTGCCTCGGCACACATGAGTTTGTTACCAAAACCTTGGGCAATAAATTTGGGTTCTTTATGAAATTCTCTTTTGCTGATGATATGCAATTGCCCGAGCAGGCACCAAGCTTCATATTCGTCGGCAAGGCAACGCACTTTAGCCCAATAATCGTCTTTGACTTGTAAGATTTCGGCACGCTCGCCATAGAGCAATTGACTCACTTGCTCGGCACGGTGCGAAGCCTCTTTACGCAGTGGCAACACACTTACAGCACAAGTAGCAAAAGACAAAACCATAGACAGAAAAATTAGGATTGGTACAACAATATTAGAACTTTGCAACAATACTACAAAATGCCTTTATTTTGCAGCCATCCATGTTACCATTAGCCCTTTTAGAAAATCTGCAACTCAACATCAAAACCGAAGAAAACATTCGGAAAGTATGGGATATTGTGCGCAAAAAATGGATTGTACTCACACCCGAAGAGTATGTTCGGCAGGCCTTGTTGCATTATTTTACCAACAACATGCAATACCCAGTGGGCCTTATTGCGGTAGAAAAACAAGTAATGTATGGTAGCCTCATCAAACGATATGATATTGTGGTGCACAACCGCCAGCAGCAGCCTTGGCTATTGGTAGAATGTAAAGCACCCGAAATAGCGATTAGCCATAGCACTGTACAACAATTGCTACAATACCATAGCCAAATCCCTTGCCCCTATTGGCTGCTCAGTAATGGTATTGAATCTCATTGCGCGCGCGTACAAGGCGAAAATATAGAGTGGTTAAGGCATTTGCCGGAATATGAATAGAAGTAAAGCAGCCCCCATTTAAATTTTGTCTTAGGCTTCGTCTCCGTTCAGCCTGACAAAAATTTAACTATAACAAAGTAATCATAAACAGAGTTAAATATAAAAAAATAGCCTCAAAAAAATTTGAGGCTATTTTTTATCGTGCAATAACAATTTTTCGGATTTTTTTGTTTGGATTACCAGTTGAGTTGACTACCTCGGCTGTATAAACACCATTGGGTAAATCATTGATATGTACTATTTCGCTACGCCTGTTATACACATGGGTTTGAAAAACAACCATGCCTAAAGAATTGTACAATCTAATTTCATATTCGCCTACATTGGCAAAAGCCACTGTAAAATTGCCATTATTGGGATTGGGGAATATATTGAAATCTGTACCGTCTTTTTGCTTATCTAATAATTTAGCCATTAGTCGATTTGCATAAGCACTACCAGCAGCATTTTGTTGGTTATTGCCATTTGCACCACCTCCACCACTAGCTCCCATATAGGATGGTGCTGCAGCAGAATCGCATTCTGGGAAAGTAACATAAGGAATAAGACTATCGATATAAGCAATCTGGTCTGGGTCGCCTGAGGCGTAAACGATAGCAACAAGCGAATCAAAATACGCCATCGCCATTTCGCAAGTAACGGTGTCTTCATCTTGGCTGGTTAATACCGAAGAATCAGGAATATATTCTACACCATCTGGTGGAAAATCTAATGCAAAAGTAGTATCGTTTTGTGATTGGGGGGCAACACCTTGCGGCTCATAATCCCAACCAGGTTTTTGAACAATTTCGGCATAGTGATACTCCTCGCTTGGTCTTTTTGATTCAACATCTCCACAATCAATCTCATAATCTTCAATGTATGCAAGAAATCTACTCCCTGTTTTTGCCTCAAATCCTGGTTTCAAATCTATGGCTTTGGCGCAACGCATAGTAAAATAACCATCAGAGTTTACCGTATTTATCGCCGAAACATACTCTAAAAAGTTCAATTTTAATTGCCTGTGATAACTACCTGTTTCTTGGGGTGTACGCACTTTATCTGGGAAATTAAGGTTGAAATTCTCTTTGTAATAAGAATTAAACATCCACATCAAATAATAATCCTGTAGGCTATACAAATTAAATAAAAGCATATAATCAAGTCCATTAAAATCTATATGTTCGTTTTTGTGAATAGGGAAAACAACCCCAGGTACACGGAACTTTTCTCTTTTTTGGTAGTTTGCAAGAAGATTTGAACCAGACCAATGCCAGGCATAAGTACCGTTAAGTTCATAAGTACCAATTCCGGTGGAAAAATTTCCCTGATAGTCATGTATACCACAAGGAGGAGCTACATCTAATTTTATCTGTGTTTCTATAGGCATAAAAATAGAACCTTTTCCAGGATACATTACTCGATACAAATAAGGCAATTGAGGCTGTCCCTCATCCTGAACAACAGCATATTGCTTCATTCTGAACCAAGTCATGTTAATAACACCAGGAGGTAATATTGGCATAAATAAAAGTGCTGGTGGCGCTAAAAGTATTGACAATAAACCAGTTGGGACGGCATAAAAATTATTTCCCAAAGCAGCCCAATTCCCCCAAAAATGGTAATCTCTAGTCCACGTTATCCATTGCGATAATTGATATAAAGAACTCAATCCCGGGTCAACAGCCCATTTTAATCCTGGCCTACTATTACCCCATTTCTCATTTGCATCTACTGCACCAAAAACACTTTCGCGATATGAACCTCCTCCTTGACAGGGTAAATTATCTCTTGAATCTCCAAAAACACATTTTTGAGAAATTGGATTTATAATTGTCCAAGGCAAATGCGGCCATCCGGGTGAACCTGGTCTTGAACCATCATGTACGTATTCAACCATTCTTTGAAAATTGCCTGCTGCTTTAATACCAAGGGCACTCGATTTACCCAAGAAACGAGTCGTTAATGCAAAACCTACGGACAAATTAATTGTTCCATCTTTAGACTCTTCATGAGGGACACATTTATTTATAGTGCGCCCTGGGTGGTCTGTTGACGGACGATACCAATAATCTGGATGCGATGAGGGCACAATAATTTCTTCATAACGTTTAAGTCCTGTTAGAGTATATGTGTTTGGAGTCAATTTTGTTAATGAGCCAGGTCTATTAAAATGATTAAAATTTTGATTAATAAATCGTGTATAAGGAAAATCTTCACGAATAAAATAACCATTTAAAGTACCTTCATTAGGGCTGGGACAACTAGTAGTATCATAAAACTCAGAACTATAGAAATTACTGGTATATATTTCAGCATTTTTATCCAATCTTTCAAAAGCATTTAATGCCATATCCAATTCATATTCAGTACGCCCTGTACTTAAAAGGTGAGTAGAAAGTAACCTGTGTTCGGTAGATAATACGCCAATATAATCGCCCAAATTAATTAGTGTTTCACCCCCACCATTAAATGTATGAGGTTCGTGCGTTGTAGGCCAATCCCATCTCCACTTAATCCTTTCTTGAAAAGGTAAACTCTCCCCACAATTTGGCCCAATTTTCATAAAATCGTTGATGAGTCGATATCGGTAAAACCAATATTTTTCTAGGTTGTAATAATTGCCATTGGGGCGAGGTGCTGTTTGTGCCATAGTTTTAAAACACAAAAATGACAACACAAAATTCGTGCAAATTATTCTTAATATTCTTTTCATAGCTCTTTATTTTATAACATTATGTCTTACTATTTCCCAATTATAGTCTACAGAATCATAAGTAACTTTCATCTTTAAAAGCCCAACAATTTCGTTTAGAAAAAACAAAGTAGTGTTTGCTTTAATTTGATAAACGCTATTAAACCGGAAACCATTTAAATTGAAAGCAGAAAGGAACTCTAAATTCTCGCTCAAATTATACTTTTTGATTGTTTCTTCGCTAATAGGTAAATTACAACCAAACGGTATTGAATTTGAACTGCTTCTATCCAAAGCACCTGATAATACATCACTATATATGTAATACTCTATTTCAATATTTGTTTTTTTACTTTTATGAAAAGTTGCCAACTTAGTGGTTACAACCATCAACTCTACTTTATCATAATCACTAAGGCGACTTAGATAAAGAGGTTCTTGAAAACTTGTAATTGTATTTAAAAAGTAACAACTATCCTCTCTACCAGTTGCTGAATCTCTGTATATCCAATAGCTGCCTGGTTTGTAAGAGTAGTTCTTTTTTATATCGTCTGATAAGTATAGTATTCGCTCTTTTTTACAACCAGCAAAAAATACAAATACTGTGAGTATTATAATTACATTTTTCATAATCCTATTTTTTAGATTTTGAAACTTGTTTTTTCAAGGCATCTATTTCTTTTTGCTGTTGTATTACATACAAGGTTAGTTCTTCAACTTTTTGTAATAGTTTGGCTTGCATTTGCCCAAGGTCTATACCTTCTTTTACCACTTCTTCGGCAGATGGTACTTCGGGCAAGTGGTTTTCTGATTCTATATACTCTTCTAATTGTTTCAAGGGCATCAGCTTATAATCTTTTGCGAAAACATAATCTGCCCACTCAGGTGTGCCTTTGATTGCAACACGCACTTTTTCGGTAAGGATACCTGTTTCTACAAATAATCGGTAGTTGTTAGAGCTATAATCAACAGAGGCCGGTAAGCTACCAGGCCCCCATCCATTTATAGAATGGTTAGCAATAACTACTTTTCCATCACTTAATATAGTCATTTTGCCATTTTGCATTACATCTAAATCACTTATTGTACCTGAACCAGCACCAGTATGTGGCTTTACTGAAAAAATCATATCTCCAAATAAATTACCATAAATTAAATTAGAACCATTATGCGCTCCATCACTACTATAATTCCAAGCACCAGTACTTATATTATCCCTATTAATATTGAAGCCTATATAACCACTACCTGACATTCCATACATACCAGAAGCTGCACCAAGTGTTACCGTATTTTGGCGAACTTGTAAATCTCCTTTTAAAACTTCAAAAATGCCATTTTGATTCATTTTATATTTCACATTATTAACCACATCGGCGTCTGTAATTGTACCCGAAAACCCTCCTGTTGAAGGTTTAAAAGAAAAATGTAAGTTGTTACCTGACGCATACATTGCAAGTCCATCATTTGCTGAACCATTATTGAGGTAGGACCATAAGCCTGAAGATTCTCGTCTAAGATTTATACCCAAATAACCCGTACCCCAAATTGGTGAGCCGCCCCAAGCCGCCCCCAAGCTTACTCGAGCTGAATGACCATTAATCACAGTAATATCACCAGTACGGTAAATGTTGTTTGTTGAAGTAGTTGAACCTAACCATTGCTGAGCATAAATTTGATTAGCAACCAAGAGCGTAATCGACAGACTAATTAATTTTTTCATTTTTATTAGATTTTAAATTATAAATATAAAACAATACAATTATATTAAAGGTTGGTAAAATCCAAATGTTTCGAGAATTTAATCTTGAAAGAACATTACCAAATGTGGCTGTCACAAAACCATTTAAACAGACATACAAAATTACATAAAGGAAATAGGGTAGAAATTCTTCCCATTGTTTATCTCGCACAATAAAAAGAAGCATCAGTAAGGATACAATAAAAACAATTATGAACACTTCGTCATAAAAAACATAATTAAGGATTTTCGTGTTTTGCCTTGCAGATTTAAACAAACCAAATTCATGAGGAAAATGTTTTTTAATTTCCTTGAAAACAGGATCTGTTTCATCATATTTTATCCAAGGACGTTCTTCACCTTCGTCAATATTGGTTAGAATACTTTGCCTTGCTGTGGCCTCTATGCTTTTGTACAAAATAAATAATAAATATTTTGGCCTGCTCATAATGTCCTTCATTATTGCAGTATTCTCAGCCTTATTAGCTTCCCATCCCAACGAGTCGCCTGTTGGATTGAATCTTGGATTCCACACAAATTCCCAAGCAGCAGATGGCAAACTATCTTTGTACTGGCAAATTTTGTAGTTTTTTATGGGACATGCTTTTTCAAGATAAGTTTGCAAAACGCCACTTTCGCAAAGTTTTCCCATCAAAAAAACATTTGAAGAAGTACTTGTAACAAAACCCCTATTTGCCAAAAAATTACTAGTCATCAAACTAAACCAAGAAGCAGTACAAATGATGGTTATAAAAACCCATTTTTTGAACCATAATTTTCTATACTTTGGTCTGACTACAATAATTAAAAACAATAAAACAACGGATGTTGTCAAAATTAAATAGTGCGAGAAGTGCACTAATGTTGCTAAAAACAACAGAAAAATCAATATAATCTGTTGAAATTTATTGTTATTACAAAATAAAAAGCAAAAAAGGCAAAGACCCAAAATTGGCGTAAATATATCGGGCATTAAAGAACCTACATACCAAGAACAAATTGTACCTAATGAAATAATCAGAAGCAAGGCAACTTCATGTCGCATTTTTATATCGGGTATAAAATGCTTTATTATTTTATGCAACAAAAAAGATACAATTAATGCTTGAGCAAAAATTGTAAACCAAATACTCAAACCTAATGAAGTAAACCGCACAAATAGCCCATAAAATATTGGTCTTTCCGCAGCAGCCACCCCTTCAAAACCACTTTTAAGGTACACTTCTGTATCGCCAGAAATCATTGGAGCACCATTATATAAGGCGAAAAGCATCAAAATAAAACTCCCCAACAACAACATAAGGACGTTACTGTAAGTATCAGCCCTCTTTATACTAATTGTTTTTTTTAAAAGTGTTTTATTTTCATCTAATTTACTCATTATAAACGCATTTACAATACGAATGTAATAGATAAGTTAATGAAATCCAAATAAAATATTTTTTGACGCACAAAAAACCCCAATAGCTTGTCAACTATTGGGGTTTTACTATTTGAAAAAAATTACATTTTACAAGTGGATGGCCTCGCCAAGGGCTACTTCAATCGCGTCTTTAACGGCCTCACTCATTGTTGGGTGAGGGAAAATAACATCCAACTGCTCGTGATATGTTGTTTCTAATTTGCGTGAAGAAACGGTTTGGGCAATGATTTCGGTAACATTTGCACCAATCATATGACAACCCAACCATTCGCCGTATTTAGCATCAAACACTACTTTTACAAAACCTTCGGTAGC
>JAIXWS010000052.1 GCA_027491165.1 Sphingobacteriales bacterium
CATTTACAATCAAGCTATACTCAAAAAAGGCTTAACAGCCGACCTAGACCTTCAAAATGTAGGGGAGAAAACCACCTGGTTTGAACAGCATAAGGCAGAACGCTACCCTATTTTCGTAGCTACCAAAAACGATGAAGTAGTAGGATGGGTATCATTAAGCCCATATCGCGAAGGAAGAAGAGCCTTACAAGGTACCAGCGAGGTAAGCCTTTACCTAGACGAAAATCACATAGGGAAAGGATATGGGAGTATACTGATGAAACAAATAATGGCCGAAGCAAAACAAATAGGTTACACAACCATCATTGCTATTTTAATCGCAAATAACGAAAAAAGTGTGGGCCTTTTTACCAAGTTTAACTTTGCACTATGGGGCTTGTTGCCTGGTATTGTAGAAATAGGCGACCAGAAATTAAACCATTGTATTTATGGACGGAGTTTGCTTTAATCATTCCTTTACAAAGGCCTTAGCGATATATCCTTCCGCATGAATCAACCGAATGAAATAAACACCCTGGGACAAATGCCTTAGGTCTACAAATCCATGTCCTTGGCACATTGTGGATGTTGTTAGGAGCATCCCCAAACCATTGTAAATATACAAATTAGCCTGGCCCTTAAAGTTTGAACTGAGGTAAATCCTATCCTTTGCTGGGTTGGGGTAAATACTCAACTCATTGGCACTTAATGATACTTTTTTTACAGAGGATTTTTCACCCAGCTGCAATCCTACAATTACCGGATCGTGATCGGAACTACGAGCAGGAATATCTGAATATAAGAAACTCCAAAAATTTGTTTGATCGCTAGATCCATCATCAATATCATCATCGTAACCCAAATAGGCAGGCTCCACTGAATTGATGTTCCATTTTGAAATCCCAGTTACAAAAGGAAATAATGCATTTGTTGTAAAAGCATTATCCAATGACCCCAATTGTCCTTGATATAAATAAGAATAGCTTTCATGAGTACTTAAAAAGACAAAACCAGCACTGCGCAAACTATCCAATGGATCTTCTTCAAAATAAGCATTGTAATCCCCCATACATAGCACCTTATTGGTACTTGATTTGGGTATAACTTCGGTTTGCACAAAACGAGTCAATGCATCTGCTTGCTTTTTGCGCGTTGCATTATAACAGCCTTGCCCATCGGCCTGATCTTTATCCAAATCTTTACTACCGGCACAACCCTTTGCTTTAAAATGATTAATGATAAAAACAAAAACGCTATCACTGGCTTTTACGCGGAATTTTTGTGCTAATGCAGGTCGATTAAAAAAAGTATCGGCACTGATAATGGCCATCCCCAAAGGATCTATAGTAGCGCTTTTAAATAATATTCCGCATCTGATTTCATCAGTATTAAAATACTGCGAAGAGTCACCGTCATGTACAAAACTATAGGTTCCCGCACCCAAATAAGCATTGATTCCGTCTACCAAATTGTGAATAGCCGAAAGGCTATTAGTTCCATCATTTTCCATCTCCATTACACCCAAAACATCAACATCCATTTCAATAATAGCCTTAATGATTTTATCTCTTTGCCGCGCAAATTCAGCAAGAGAATGCGCACCCCTATTTGTTGGAAAACCAGCTCCTAGTCCATCTCCATTAAAATAATTGAGCACATTAAAACTACCCACTCTTATGGTAGCCGAATGACCGACATCTGGCACTGGGGGACGTTTTTGATGCTTGATTTTTATGTCAGAAATCGAGCTTGGTTGTATGCGATATTGATCAAATGCATAAGCCAATATCCCTGTAAGACTATCAATTGTGCTGCCTACACGCAAAGAATTATTCGAATCAATATAAGGCAAAAAAGACATCATGGAGGAGCGGCCATCATCCAATAAAATACTGCGCAAATCATTAATTATTTTTATAGAGTCAATTGCCGCAACATTGACTTTACCATGCGCGCTTGTACCTTTTGTCCAAACATCATTGGGGTCGGCAATTTGCGTTGGTTGATACACTAATCCTCCTTGAGATAATGTAATTGTTCCAAACTTACCAAGCTCACTGTTATCAGTAACTGTTAGGGTATCCAGGAAATGAACCAACATAGCTTCATACCTTTCCCAATCGGCACCTTTCTTTAGGGGTAATGAAACAGAAACAGGCTTGGGTACAGGATTCCCTTTGCTTTGAACAGTAATTGACTTAGGCAATAGAATAGCTTGGTTGTAGGAAGGATAAAGCGGACCTTCATAAACATCACCCAAAATCTTTAGCTTATCTCCGACATGCAGCATACTATCACTGACTACAAAAATCCCTTCAGATGTTAGGATGCTCGTATCTTGATCAAGCTCCTCTTCTTGGATATAAAATCCGCTCGGATTTAGTAAAGGAAAAACTGAGCTCACAATAGCCTCAGTATAGTAAGTGCCTTGCAATGCTTCCATCCCAGAGCCTTGAATGCTGCTTATCGGCATCAACTCATCATCTACAAGATGTACTATAGCAGTACTATCCTTTATAGCAAAGCCTGGTATAGATTCACGAATAGAAAACTGAATAGGCTCCATGCCTTCTACCTTCACATCATTTATGGGGTTGATGTACAATTGTAAATTCCTTATTCCTGTATCTATAGAAATCTTACCACTATCTGTAGCCAATAAAACAGAGCTTCCTCCAGTGGATACACTGATGGTATAATCGATATTGAAAGAGGCCGTACCCGAAATGGTATAGGTAAAGGAATCGGAGGTTTTTAAAGACTTTGAAAGATCAATATGGATAAGACCCATTTTAGGCATGGCCGCTTCTTCGGCCTGCAATAAAGTAGACATAGACAAAGTGGATGCGGTATCCACCTTTATATTATCTATAGCAAAGCTAGGTCGCAGACCTGAACCGCTTACATCACGCGTTATCCAACGTAATTGCAGATTTGCTTGACTGTCGCATACAGAAGGCAGCACAATAGATTTTGAAACCAAATTTTGTGGAGCGGTTGTACCCAAGGTGTTTTGTTTAAGGGTGTTATTACGATACTCCACTCCAGCTAGTGTAGAAAAAACTCCTGTAGTATCTGTCCTGTATTGTATAGAAAGCTCGCGTATACGCGTATTGGCTGCACTATCATAAGGATTGCGAATGGTCATGGCATCATATTGGAGCAGAATATTCTTTTTAGAACTTGTGTTTAAACAAAGAACCAATGCTAAATCTAAAGAACCGGTATTGAGCATGCCCATTTTCCCATTGTAATTATGGATATTTCCAGTACTTGTGCTTGCAGAAGAAGAGGCCATTAATACCCTGTCAGATATCGGCGCAGCCGTATTGAACAGGGTACTTGGTGCAGTAGACACAGCCCAACCATTCCACCCAACTGGGTAAGCTGTTGAAGAATGCGGCAATAAATTAAAGTTTTGAATATAAGGTAACAACTGAGGACTTGGAATGGTTTGTGCTTGCACAAAGCCGAAGACCATGCAAAAAGAAAATACCCAAGTAAGAACTTTCATAAATAAAATTTACTAACCCAAAATATATGCAATAAATATGCAGAAAAACTAAGTTAGTAAATTTTTATCAATTAAAAATATTTCGATACTATTTTTAGAATTATTCTTATTGCAATGCCTTTTTGTACACTGCCAATACTCGTTCCCTAGCAAATTTATGCTCCACAATTGGATGAGGATAACTAAAACTGTCAAATTCAGGCACCCATTTTCGAATGTATAGCAAATGTTGATCAAATTTTTTAGTTTGCTCATAGGGGTTAAAAACTCTGAAATAGGGCGCTGCATCGCATCCTGAACCAGCAGCCCATTGCCAACCCCCATTATTGGCCGACAAATCAAAATCCAACAGCTTTGAAGCAAAATAGGCTTCGCCCCATCGCCAGTCTATTAATAGATGTTTGGTTAAAAAACTGGCCACAATCATACGCACCCTATTATGCATAAAACCACTCTCATTTAATTCACGCATACCTGCATCAACTATAGGATAGCCGGTTTTACCCTTGCACCAAGCATCAAATTCTTCTTGATTATTCCGCCATTCAATTTGATCATACTGCGGTTTAAATGCGCTATCTACTACCTTAGGGAAGTGGTAAAGAATACACATATAAAACTCACGCCAAATTAACTCGTTTAGCCAAGTTTCATTTAGCGAACGGGCAATCTTTGCTACAGCACGAATACTAATCGTACCAAAACGCAAATGAACACTTAATCTAGTAGTACCATTAACAGCAGGATAATCCCTTTGTTCGGAATAATTTTTAATAATTTCTTCTTCAATTTTGGGCACAGTAAAAGTCCCAAAAGAACCTTGAAAACCCATACTTGCTACAGTCAAAATAGGGATTGGTTTGGTGCTTAAAAAAGAATGAAAATACTTCCTATTGGGATACGCCTTTAGATAATATTCATTCATTTTGGCCTTCCATTTCCTACTATAAGGGGTAAAAACCAAATAAGGCAAACCATCATCCTTAACCACTTCATTGGTTTCAAAAATCACCTGGTCCTTAAATGTCCGAAAGGGAATACCCTTAGTTTTTAAAAACTGTCCTACACTATTATCACGTGTTATGGCATAGGGTTCATAATCATGATTTGCATAAACGGCATTCACTTCAAAGTGCGTGGTAATCGACTCCAAAACTTCAATTGGTTTACCACATTTCACCAATAAGGTAGATCCTAATTCAATTAATTGCGCTTGAATATGCTCGAGGGCTTCATGAATAAAAGCAACGCGCTTATCTGATTTATCCTCTAATTTCTCTAAAATTTCAGAATCAAAAATAAATAGGGGCAGAACATTGCTTTCCTTTTTCAATGCATAATACAGACCCGCATTGTCTTCAAGTCTTAAATCTCGTCTAAACCAAAATAATGTAATTTTCTCTCTACTCATTGATACAATTTATGTTCTTTCATTTATGAAAAATACCCTTCGTTTATATCAAAAAAGCCACAAATTTCTTTGTGGCTTTTTTGGGAATATTCGTTTCAACTTTCTGTTGATTGATTATCGAATCAAGGTTACGTTACCGCTATAGTTTTCAGTAACACCATTCGCA
>JAIXWS010000010.1 GCA_027491165.1 Sphingobacteriales bacterium
CCTTCGTGAATCCAGTTGTCGGCAATATCGGCGGCTGTAATGCTATTGCCAAACCATTCGTGGCCACTTTCGTGCACAATAATAAAATCAAACAAAAGACCCACACCAGTGCCGCTGCGGTCTTTGCCACGGTAACCCATTTGATAATTGTTACCATAAGCAATAGCACTTTGATGCTCCATGCCCAGAAAAGGTGCTTCGACTATCTTATAACCATCCTCGTAAAAAGGATAAGGTCCAAACCAGTATTCAAAGGCCTCTAGCATTCTTTTGACTTGCTTGAAATGCTCTTTGGCGCGGCTTTCGTTGTAGCGTAAAGGATTGTACCTTATGTCGAGGATTCCTTTTTTGCCTTTGTAGCTATCAATTAAAGAAACATAATCTCCTAAATAGAAGGTAGCGTTGTAGGTATTGATTGGACTTTTAACTTCCCAAGGATTAAATAGGTATTGGGTTTCCTTCATACCCAATACTTCTGTATGAAGGGTATCGACTTTCGATTTCCCATTTAAGACAAATAATTCCTCTAGATTAGTTGGTCTTAATTTCATGCCATCATCTGGTTCATCCCCCTGATCATCCTTGCAAGGCCACCAGCTACTCGCACCTAAACCTTGACAGGCAACTGAAATCCAAGGATTGCCTAAGCTGTCTTTTGCCCAGATAAAACCTCCATCCCAAGGGGCTTTTACCGCTTTGCGAGGTTTACCATGATAGAATAAAGTGATGCTATAATATTCCTGTGGTCTTGCTTGGGCAAAAGAAAAATCGAGCCAATAAACATTGCCCTCTCTGCTAAAATTAATTTTTGAATTATCGACTAAGAGAACCGAATCCAAAATCATTGGCGCTTGCAAATCGATTTGCATTGAATCTCTTTCTTTGCCCAATACCTTAAATTGAATCGTATTAGAACCACTAATAGTTTTGGCGGCTGTATCTATGTTAAAGGATAAAGTATACTGTTGTACATCCCACCAATCCCTTCCACGACCATTGCTGCCGCGCAAAATATCTTGACGGTTAAAAGCAAACAGGGCGTTTGCGCTAAGCAAACACCCTGTTAGTATCGTTATCAGTTTAACTGAACAATTCATAGTAATTAATTAGTGGTTGTGACCATCGCCAGGACCATGTTCTGCCGCTGGAGCTGCCGCTTCGATATCGGTAACTTCAACATCAAAAATCAAAATACCATTCTTGGGTATATCTGGACTTGGGCTACGCTCACCATAAGCCATTGGACTTGGGATGTATAAGGTAGCTTTAGAGCCTTTTTTCAACAAGGAAACACCAATATCCCAACCTGGAATAACTTGGCCTTGACCCAAAGTAAAAGTAAATGGTTCAACATGCTTGAACGCACTATCCACATTCGAATCAAATGTTTTGCCTTCAAGTGTTTTACCAGTATATTTTACGCTTACTTTTTGGCCCGCCTTAGCTGTATCGCCAGTACCTACCTTAATCATTTTGTAATACAAACCAGAAGGATGTCTTTTGGCACCAGTGATATTTTTTGCTTTCAAATGGTTATTGATTGCAATAGAATCGGTAATCATTTGTGCTCTACCTTTTTGTGCTTTTTCTTTAAAAGCATCAGCTTGTTTCTTTTGTTTTACGATTACTACATCTTGGTCAAACCACATGCCTGCACCTTTTTTCATCCAAGGAAGCTCGGGTGCACCCATGGTAAGTATCGTATCCAAAGGAATACGGAAGGTGGCACTGTCACCAGCATTCAACAACGTAAAACCGTCCATTAAGTCGAAACGAGGTTGTTGCGCAGGACGAACTTGCAATTCAAAAGCTTCATTGTTGTTGGCTTGGCGCGAGCTGAATAGAATACTATCCCCAACATGGGCTTGGGTATGCAAAGTAATGAAATCACCTATTTGTGGTGCTTCGCCTTTGACATCTTTCCAAATTCTCATCAATAAGCCATTGCTTACTTCTGTCCAACCATTTACTGTTTTACCCAAAGTAACGGGCTGTACCATAAAGTTTTGCTTTTCTCCTTGTGGTTCTTGGGCACGACAAACGGTAGCCAATGTGATACAACTAAGTGACAGTATTGCTAATTTTTTCATTGAAATATGTACGTTTAAATTTTATTAAAAACTAGAGTATAGGTAATCTGCAAAGCGCATGAACTAGTTAAAATCGATGAGTTCAACATCAAAAATCAAAATAGAATTGGGTGCAATCATACCTTGATTTCCTTGAGCACCATAAGCTAATGGACTGGGCACAAATAAAGTTGCTTTTGCACCTTTATTGAGCAAGGCAATACCCTCATCCCAACCTGGGATTACATTACCTTTACCTAATGGAAATTCAAGTGGTTCTGGGTGTTGGAATTTAGGATCTATATTTGAATCAAATACTTTACCATCAAGTAACTTACCTGTGTACATTACTTTTACAGTTTGGCCAGCAGTAGCATTAGCGCCGGTACCGGCTTGGCTAATTACATAATACAAACCAGATGCTGTTTTTTGGGCAGTAATGTTGTTTTTGGCAAGGTATTCAGTGATTAATTTGTCGTCAATACCAGCCTGCGCAGCAGATTTTTGCTTCATTTCTGCTTCAAATTTTTCTTTGCTTTTGATAGAAACCATTGAAAACTGGAATTCCAATTTATCATTCTCTTTGGCAAACGTGTATATTTTACGCGCCATAGAATCTAAAACAACACGAACAACTGCGCTATCGCCTGCAGACATCATTTTAATTACTTCTGTTGGGTCCATTGATTTGTTGGCAGAAGGATTGTCTTGCAAAGCCATTTGAACAGGTTTGTTGTCGTTCATTTTGCGGCTGTCAAACATAACGCTATCGCCAATTTTAACCAACATGTTGTATTCGATAATATCACCAATTTTAGCGTTTTCACCTTTTTCGTCTTTAACGATAAGGTACTCAACACCATCTTTTGTTTTTTTGAATGTTTTATTGCCACTGCAAGATGCAGCACCAAAAGCGATTGTTGCCATCGCAGCAACTGTAAGAATCTGTTTGAACATAAATTTAGATTAATTATTATTGTTTAATTGGGCGTGAAATTCGGATAAAATTTGTTTAAAACGAACAATTGTTTCTAAAAAAGATTGTGAAGACTGACCACCAGAGGCGTTGAAATGGCCTCCACCATTAAAATGTTCCCGTGCAAATGAATTAACGTCCACATTACCCTTGCTGCGGAAAGACATTTTTATACCGTCTTTTCGCTCGATAATAAGGGTAGCAAAGTTAATACCTGCAATACTCAGTGGATAATTCACCAAGCCTTCGGTGTCACCAGTGCGCACATCAAACAAGTCTAAATCTTGCTGGCTGATACAAATCAATCCTGCATTGTACTCCGGAAATATGTCCATTTTTTGATGCAAGATGTACCCTAGAAACTTCATTCTACGTGCACTCCATGCATCATAAATTTCTTCGTGAATGACGCTATGTTTTAAACCCTTACGCATCAGGTCGGCAATCATGTGATGCACAGATGCGGTACAAGCCGGAAAGCGAAAAGAGCCTGTATCGGTCATGGCACCAGTGTACAGACAAGTTCCCATTTGCGCATCAATCAACTCATTATCGCCTGCCAAGTTGATGAAATCGTACACCATTTCGCAAGTACTGCTTTTACCAGTATCGCTTTCGCCATATTCAAATGTAGGCTTAGGAAACATGTGATGATCAATCAAAACCTTTGGCTGGGTTGCGCCAAGCAAAAGGCTCTCCATACTTTTTACACGACTGAGGTCATTAAAATCCAAGCAGAAAATAATATCTGATGAGGCCAATACTTTTTCAACCAATTTAGGCTCTGCCTCATAATTCATAGCTAATTCGATACCCGGAATCCAGGTCAAAAAATCGGGCACCTCACTGGGTGATACAGGATGAACATTATGTCCCTTTTTCAAGAAATAATGGGCCAAAGCCATCATGCTTCCGATGGCATCACCATCGGGCTTATGATGGGTGGTGATAAAAATGGTTTTGGGCTGAGCCAATAAATCCAAACACTCTTTTATATTTTTCATGAATTGCTGCTGTAATTATGTAAAAGCGATTTTGTTAGTTACCATATTCACTCAAGAACATAATACGCATCAATTGTAAAGTTTCAATACTTACATCTTGGTCTTTAAACTCTTCGTACACATCATTCAAGTTATCGTCTTGGCTATTACGGAAATAATCAAAAATATCCTCTTGTTCAGCTTCATCCAATTCATCATCGATGCAATAGCTAATATTGAGTTTGGTACCGCTGGCAACAATGGTTTCCATTTCGCCAAGCAATTCTGAAATAGTGATGCCTTTATTTTTAGCAATAGTTTCGAGTGGGATTCTTTTATCGATATTGGTAATGATAAAGACTTTCATACCACTTTTATTCACGACACTTTTCATCACAAATTCATCAGCCTTTTCAATGTCATTTTCTTCAACATATTGCCCAATCAGCTTGATGAATTTGGCACCATAACGGAGTGCTTTGCCTTTGTTGACCCCTACAATTTTTTGCAGTTCCTCCATGGTAGTGGGGTAACTTGTAGCCATATCCTCAATAGAATTTTCGAGGAACACGACAAATGGGGGTACCTTATGCTCTTGTCCTACTTCACGACGGAGTTCCATCAACATTTTAAACAGATTTTCATCCAAAGCAGCTCCATTAGCAGCGCCGGTATTTACCGATTCGTCGGTGTCTGTTTCGTCTGGGTATTTATGGTTGAGCGAAACTTCAATAGCAAAAGGTTTTTTAAGGAATTTATGTCCTTCATCTGTAATTTTCAATAAGCCATACTCCTCAATATCTTTACGAATCATCCCCTCAAGCATCATTTGGCGGATAAGTGATTGCCAAAAATTGGCATCCATTTCCATTACCAAACCGGCACCAAATGATTTGAGTTTATTATGTCTAAAGGTTACAATCTGTGGATTGCTCACCCCTAATACTACATTAACGATATAGTCGATACCAAAACGCTCATCCACTCCTTTAATGGCTTCGAGCACAATTTTGACACTGTCTTTTACGTCTAGCTTTTCTTTTGGATTGAGGCAATTATCGCAGTTGCCACAATTGTTTTCTTTCAGTGTTTCGCCAAAGTAATGCAGCAATAATTTCCTGCGGCATACACCACTTTCTGCATAAGCTAGGGTTTCGGCTATCAATTGCCCACCCATTTCGCGCTCACTCAAAGGCTTGTCGCGCATTAAATGCTCTAATTTTTGTACATCTCGGTAAGAATAATAGAGCATGCATTTACCTTCCAAACCATCGCGACCAGCACGACCTGTTTCTTGGTAATAATTCTCGAGCGACTTAGGTATGTTATAGTGAATAACAAAGCGAACGTCGGGCTTATCGATACCCATTCCGAAAGCTATAGTGGCCACGATTACATCTACCTTTTCGTTCAAAAACATATCCTGCCTAGCCGAACGAATATTCGATTCTAAACCTGCATGATAAGCCACTGCACTCACACCATTAGCTTGCAACAAGCTTGCTAATTCTTCGGTGGTTTTACGGTTAAGGGTATAAATAATACCACTTTTGCCGCGCATGCTATGAATAAACTTGACAATGCTTTTCAGCGTTTGCTCTTTTGATAGCTTGGGTACGATTTCGTAATAAAGATTCGCTCTATTAAACGATGAAATAAATATTTTCGGATCACGGAGCTCTAAGTTTTTGACAATATCGTCTTGCACTTTAGGTGTGGCCGTGGCCGTTAAGGCAATAATGGGGATTTCTGGATTGATGGCCTCAATCATGCCCCGTAATTTGCGATATTCTGGACGAAAATCATGCCCCCATTCCGAGATACAATGCGCTTCATCGACAGCAACAAAAGAAATGTTTAAATCAGAAAAGAACTCGATATTTTCTGCTTTAGTAAGGGTTTCGGGTGCTACATAGAGCATTTTGGTACGCCCTTCCGTAAGGTCAGATTTTACCTTACGTTGCTGTACTTTGCTCAATGTTGAATTAAGAAAATGAGCTATATTATCTTCATCGCTATAGCCCCTGATTAAATCGACCTGATTTTTCATTAAAGCAATCAGCGGAGAAATAACAATGGCCACACCTTCGCTCAATAATGCTGGTAATTGGTAACAGAGCGATTTGCCGCCACCAGTGGGCATAATAACAAAAGTGTCTTTCTTGTCTAATACATTTTGAATGATTTGCTCCTGATCGCCTTTGAATTTGTCGAAGCCAAAATGTTTTTCTAATTCTTTTTTAAGGTTATACTTAGTCTTGACAGTACTAGTAGATTTGGTCATGTTCTTAATTGGATAATTTTTGGAGCCATGTATCTTTGGAATAAAAAAACCGAAAACACATTAGGAACGTTTATTATGTAACGTATAAAAGGCTATTGTACAAAAATAGCATAATTATTGGTAAATAAAAGCAATAAACAAAGGCTTTGACATAATTTTAAAGTTATGGTTTTTTGTGCCGAAAACAATTAATTTCGTGACGCAGTAAGCTCTATTTTTTATAAAAAGCAAGCCATAATCTACCTATATGAAATTCACTCTACCATTCGCAATTTTAAGTTTATCACTTATAACCTTGGTTGCTTGCAAACCCAAAGAAACAGAATTGCTTACCATAAAAGATGGATTAATCGGTTCCTGGAAAATACAGCTACAAGGTAGTGACCTCAACAGGAACAGGAAATTTGATACTGATGAGAAAAATGCTGTAGTCGATTCGGCAAAATTTACCTATCAGCTTATTAAAGACGGTAGTGGCTACAAAATTGGGGCAAATAGTAGCTATGTAGATACCATGAAATGGATTTTGTTCAATAGTGAATCGACCCTTCATTTTCAGCTTTATAACAAGGGTTTTGTCAACAATCAATATTATACATTTGAGTATGGTCCGAAAACTTTAATATTAATCGACACCAGTGTTTCGCCAGTCTATTTCAGGTTTTTCGAAAGGCAAAACTAAAAAATAATTGAAGTATTTTTTTGAAAATCAAATACTCTTACTTACTTTTGCAATCCCAAACGGGGAAATGGTTCCGTAGCTCAACTGAATAGAGCATCTCACTACGGATGAGAAGGTTTCAGGTTTGAATCCTGACGGGATCACAAAAAGAGTTCTATCTTAAGCGATAGAACTCTTTTTTTATGCTGTTAAATGAGATTTGTGGAACAATGAGTAGAAAGAAACTGAAGCCTAGGGAATCTATTCTTTATTGTAATAGTAAAATGATGCATGAACAAAATAGAAAAGCGAGTCGCCACTAATGCCAACTCGCTTTTGTATTGCCTAATTAAAGCCTATTTATTTCACCTTCGTTATTTTGATAGTGTTAGTGGGCAAATGCTCTGCAACAGGTGTGCTGCAGGTATTTACGACAATATCCCCTTCTTGGATCAATCCCCTGTCTTTCAAGAAGCCAATTTGATCAGAAATAATTTTGTCGATACTCTCTTCTACCTCATAATAAAAGGCTTGAACACCCCAACTCAGACTCAATTGATTCACCAAACTTTGGGTTTTGGTAAATACAAACAAAGGCGAACGTGGTCTGTAGCTGGACAACATAAATCCTGTATAACCCGACTGCGTCATGCCGATTAAGGCATTGGCTTTTACGTCGCGGGCCATTTCGCAGGCATTATAACAAAGGGCATCGCTGATAAAAGAGGGAGAATGAGGCTGTGGTATTAGGTTTCGGTTGTAAACAGTTTCTTCTTTTTCTACTTCGCTAATGATATTGACCATTGTTCGAATCACTAGCTCGGGATATTGCCCCATTGCCGTTTCGCCACTGAGCATAACCGCATCGGCACCTTCTATAACCGCATTGGCTACATCGGTTACTTCACTGCGGTTGGGACGAGTACGGTCAATCATACTTTCCATCATTTGCGTAGCAATAATTACAGGTTTGGCACGATGAATACATTTACGAATGATATTCTTTTGAATCATCGGAATTTTTTCCAGCGGTAATTCAACACCTAAATCGCCACGAGCCACCATTACCGCATCAGAGGCCAAAATAATTTCTCGTAAATTCTCTACGGCTTCGGGCTTTTCAATTTTGGCAATGATTTTAGCATCATGCCCTTTATCTTTTAAAATTTTGCGCAATTCATTAATGTCATTGGCGCTCCGCACAAAGGATAGTGCTATCCAATCTATATTATTATGTACTATAAAATCAATATCAGCTAAGTCTTTTTCGGTAAGAGAAGGCAAAGAAACTTTGGTATCGGGTAAATTAATTCCTTTTTTAGAAGTTAGATCTCCAGGGGTAGTCACCTCTACTTTTACCCTAGTATCCTCCCCTACTTCTAATACCTTTACCTCGATTTTTCCATCATCAATCATGATGGTCTCGCCCACCTTTACATCTTTGTGAAAGTTGGGATAGGATAAATATACCCCCTCCAAATTGCCTAATCTTTTTTCGTTGGTAAAATGGAATATATCTCCTTTCCGCAGAGACAGTACATCATGTTCTATTTCACCGACACGTAATTTAGGCCCTTGCAAATCAGCCAGTATGGCAATATTAAAAGGGAAGCTAGCATTTATTCTGTGGATATGCTCAATGACCTCTAAATGTTGCGCATGAGTACCATGGCTAAAGTTGAGCCTAAATACATTGACCCCCTCTTGAACTAGTGCCAATAATTTTTCGAAAGAATTACATGCTGGACCTACAGTGGCCACAATTTTGGTTTTGTGTAACATATTAAATAGGATGATTAAATAGTAGCCATCTTACTACTAGGGATAATATTAATTGGAAAATTACAAGAGTTGGCAATAAAGCATTTGTGATGGGCTTGGCTGTGCAATTCGATAGCTTTTTCCAACATCCATTCTTCAGCCACACCAACAATGGGCTGTAAAGTAATCGATGCAAAATGACCAGGAGCGCCAGGCGAAACATCCAAAACACCTTCGGCATTATCAGTGTAGGTATGCACTACCACATCATTATCGGCACAGAGATGCAAAAACCAAAGCATGTGGCAAGTAGCTAATGAAGAAACAAAAAAATCTTCAGGATTATACTTGGCGGCATCGCCTCGGAAAGGGGTGTCTGAAGAGCATTCTAATAAGGGCTTTCCAGCAACAAGGACATTATGGCTACGATCATACACTTCATAATTTTCGGTACCTAAGCCTTTATTTCCTGTCCACTCTACCGCTACAGTATAATGATGATTTTTGTTGATCATTGGGATTTTGTTTTATTCCCAACAAAAGTAAACTTCTTCTTGATAGCCACCATCAGCTATGATTATTTTAACGTTAAGCGACTCAACTGTGTAGATTGAATGCTCTAGAATAAAGAACAACACCAATAATCCGTACAAAAAATGCCCTCCATCACGAAGGGCATTTTCAATATTGATTTGTCCACTTTCAATTAATCTATTAGATCAACACTACGTGCTACAAAGGCCGTTAAATCGGCGCCAGTCAACATACCTTGACTCAATAAAGCCAAATCGAATGCCTGACGTGCAAGGCGTTTTTGTGTGTCTTCATCTTTGGTTTCGAGCATACGTTTGATGAGTTTGTGGTTGCCATTTACCGACACTTTATAATTATCGGGCAAATTGCCATAAAAGCCCATCATTCCGCCACCACCCATTTTACTCATATCTTTCATCCGACGCATAAATTCATCCATCGTCACGGTTACGGGCATTTCATCCGGACTCAAGCCTGTCACTTCTACATTCATAGACGATTTGTCAATGGCTTTGTCAAACAATTCTTTCACGGTTTTACTTTCGTCTTCGCTCAAGACACTTTCGATTTGTATGTCTTTTTCAATCAACTTATCCAACACATCAGCATCTACACGTTTCAATTGTGTTTTCTCCAGTTTTTGCTCCATCTGCGAGATGAAATGATTGTCCAGCGGGCCATCCATCAACAATACATCATATCCACGTTTCTCTGCGTTGCTCGTAAAACCGTGCTGCTTGGCTGTGTCATTGCTGTACAAATACACTACATTTCCTTCCTTATTGGTTTGTTCAGCTTTTACCTTTTCGGCATATTCTGGCAAGGTAAAATAGTGGTTGTGCACATTATTTAGCAACACAAAATCTTTTGCTCGATCGTAGAATTTCTCATCGCTCACCATACCATATTTGATAAACAAGCCAATGTCTTTCCACTTGTCTTCAAAGGCCTTGCGATCTGCCTTAAAAAGTTCTGACAGTTTATCAGCCACTTTTTTGGTAATGTAAGAATTGATTTTTTTTACATTGCCATCGGCTTGCAAAAAGCTACGGGATACATTCAGCGGTATGTCTGGACTATCAATTACACCATGCATCAACATCAAAAATTCTGGAACGATATCCTTTACCTCGTCAGTAATAAACACTTGACGGCTGTACAATTTGATTTTGTTGCGCTGCAATTCCATTTCGTTCTTCACTTTTGGGAAGTACAAAACACCCGTCAAATTAAAGGGATAATCTACATTCAAATGAATCCAAAATAGCGGCTCTTCGGAGTAAGGATAGAGCTCTTGGTAAAAACCCAAGTAATCTTCATCCGTTAAATCGCTGGGCGCTTTGGTCCAGATAGGAGCAGTATTGTTGATGATGTCATCAACTTCTACCTCTTTGTATTTTGGCTTACCTTCTTCGTCTTCGCCATCAGGCAGCCTTTCTGTTTTGGTGCCAAATTGGATTGGGATGGGCAAAAACTGTCCATATTTCAACAATATCGCACGCAATTTGTGCTCGTCGAGGAATTCAGCACTTTCTTCATTGATATGCAATACCACATCCGAACCACGGGTGCTGCGATCCCCTTCTACTATTTCAAAAGAAGTGCTCCCATCGCATATCCAGCGGGCAGGCTGCGACCCTTCTTGATAGCTAAGGGTATTGATTTCCACCTTATCGGCTACCATAAAGGCAGAGTAAAAACCCAAACCAAATTTGCCGATGATTTCGTTGGCGTCTTTGGCTTCTTTGAATTTTTCCATAAACTCGGTAGCACCCGAGAAGGCTACTTGGTTGATGTATTTTTTAATCTCTTCGGCCGTCATACCAATACCCATATCACTGATGGTAATGGTTTTGGCCTCTTTGTCTAATGAAACAGAAACCCTCACTTCGCCTACTTCGCCTTTGTATTCGCCTAGCGAAGACAAGCGTTTTAGTTTTTGCGTAGCATCAACGGCATTGCTTACGAGCTCGCGCAAGAAGATTTCGTTATCGGAGTACAGGAATTTTTTGATAATGGGGAAAATGTTTTCCGTGTGGATGGAAATCGTACCTTTTTCTTGAATCATAGTCTATAAAATTTAAAACATTATTTACTATCCCATCTGCTTCAAGTTTTATTCCAAAAGCCTGGTTTGGGACAAATTGACAGCAAAAAATGGATTCAAAACATTGTTTGTCATATTGGACATGTTTGAAATAATTCAAATAATATGGGCGATATAAGAATACGGATCCAAACACCTTAAAAGCATCGCCATCGGAACCCAATTAGGAGTATTGTAGTCCCAAAAAAAGGAAGATTTATGCTTTTCAACTGATTCATTAGCAATTGTTGCACCAAAAATGGCTGTGCCATGTTACCTTTGCCGATGTATGTTCAACGGAAAAAAAATAATAGTAGTGCTACCTGCCTACAAAGCCGCACGCACATTAGAGCGTACCTACAAAGAAATTCCCTTCGATTTAGTAGACGATGTGGTTTTAGTGGACGACAATAGCCCGGATGATACTGTTGCCGAAGCGAAGCGTTTGGGCATCCAACATATTGTGATTCATCAAAAAAACAAAGGCTATGGTGGCAATCAAAAAAGCTGTTATGCCAAAGCCTTAGAATTAGGTGCCGACATCGTCATTATGCTGCACCCCGATTATCAATACACACCTATGCTGATACCCGCAATGGCATCTATCATCGGCAACGATTTATATCCGGTTGTATTTGGTTCTCGTATCCTGGGAAAAGGAGCATTGAAAGGCGGCATGCCAATCTATAAATACATTGCGAATAGGTTTCTTACTTTGTTTCAAAATATAATGTTGGGGCAAAAACTCAGCGAATACCATACTGGCTATCGCGCTTTTAGTGCTGAAGTAATTCGATCCATAGATTTTACGCCCAATAGTGATGATTTCGTTTTTGACAATGAAATGATCTCGCAGATCTTTATGAATGGTTATGAAATTGCTGAAGTAACTTGCCCAACAAAGTATTTTGAGGAAGCATCCAGCATCAACTTTAAGCGCAGTGCCCAATACGGAATGGGTGTACTTCGTGTTTCCTTTACCCATTTCCTTCACCAAAAAGGCATTGTAAAAAGTAGCCTTTACAGAAAATCATAAACCAACACCTTGACATTCGACGATTTTAAATTAGAATACGATTTGCTTGATGGCATAGACGCCATGGGCTATACCAAAGCCACACCGATACAAGAACAAGCGATTCCGCGTATCCTGAACAATGAAGATTTAATTGCATGTGCACAAACAGGAACAGGTAAAACGGCGGCATTTGTTTTGCCTATTTTAAATAAAATTATTACCAGTGAAACCAAACATATCAATACACTGGTACTGGTACCTACCCGAGAATTAGCGCAACAAATAGACCAGCAGATTGAAGCTATGGCCTATTATATTGATGTCTGTTCGATAGCCGTATATGGCGGTAGCGATGGCATTACTTGGGAGCAGCAAAAACGTGCTTTGAAAAAAGGAGCTGATATTGTAATTGCTACGCCTGGCCGCTTGATTGCTTTATTGAATATGGGTGCCATAGACTTTGGTCAATTACAACATTTAGTGCTTGACGAGGCTGATAGAATGCTCGATATGGGATTTGTAGAAGACATAGAACGTATTGTAAGCGAATTACCTCAAGAAAGACAAACATTACTTTTTTCGGCTACCATGCCACCCAAAATCAGAAGCCTTGCAGGAAAAATTTTAAACAATCCTGTACAGATCAGTATTGCCATTTCTAAGCCAGCAGCGGGTATTGTACAACAAGCCTATCTTGCCCATGACAGCCAAAAAGATGCCTTACTGAAAGGGATTTTAAACAGCGGCACCTTTAAAAGTATTATCATTTTTTGCAGCACAAAAGATAAAGTAAAAGTGGTGCATCATATGTTGCAAAAAGCTAAGATTGATGCAAAGCCTTTTCACTCTGATCTAAAACAAGAAGAGCGGGAAGAAATCATGCAGCAATTTAAAAATCAAAAAATCACCGCCCTAGTTGGCACAGATGTACTATCACGTGGAATAGATGTAACGGGTATTGACCTTGTGCTGAACTACGATGTACCACCCGATCCAGAGGATTATATTCACCGTATTGGCCGCACTGCACGTGCCGAAACAACAGGAACAGCCATCACCTTTATCAACGAAAAAGACATGTATCGATTTGCAGCAATCGAAAAAATGATCGAACGAGAATTACCAAAACTAGCCCTGCCAGAGTCTTTAGGCGAAGGACCTATTTATAACCCCTTGGCAAAAAAGCCGTCTTTTAAACCTGGCGGCAATCGAAAAAAATTCCCACCAAGAAATAAATAAGAATGAATTCAATAAGCATAACAGAATTAGAGCAATGGAAACAAAGCGAAAAAGACTTTGTACTTATTGATGTTCGTGAAGATTTTGAACACGAATATTTTAATATTGGAGGCCTAAATATCCCACTGGGACTAATCAGCAACTCATTGAGTCAAATACCTATGGACAAAGTCATTGTGCTCTATTGTGCCAAGGGTATTCGCAGCGTCATTGCCCTTCAAAAACTGGAAAGCAAAGGATATAATCTATTGTACAATCTGAGTGGCGGACTTGCTGCAGCTCAATAAACTATTCTTAAGCTTAGCATCAAAGCTGCTTCGAAAAACTTTGATAAACTAAAATGTCCTCAAAAGATAATTTTGATGTTACGAAAAATTTCCATTGGATGTAACTTAAATGGACTGATTTAGCTCTTTTGTTTTGGCCTCATTCCATAAGGCATCCATTTCTTCTAAACTCATTAATTCCAAATCCAAACCCTTTTGGCTAGCTATGGATTCGATGTATTGAAATCGGCGTATAAACTTTTTGTTTGTTCGTTCTAAAGCCTTCTCGGGATCTACTGATGCAAAACGCGCATAATTGACTAAGGCAAAAAACACATCGCCCATTTCATCTTCAATATGGTCGGCATCACTATTGTTTATAGCCAATTGTAATTCATCAAACTCTTCCATCACTTTGGCTTTTACCTGATGAATATGATCCCATTCAAAACCTATTTGTTTGGCCTTTTCTTGGATACGCAGAGCTTTAATCATTGCCGGCATTGCATGGGGTATTCCCGCCAATACAGATTTTTTACCTTCCTTCAATTTGATTTTTTCCCAATTTCTCTTTACCTCTTCTTCATCCTTTACCGCAACACTTTCATAAATGTGTGGATGTCGACTTACCAATTTATTACTTACTGTTTCGATTACTTCTCCAAAGGTAAATTGCCCTTGCTCTTCAGCAATTTTACTGTAAAAAAGTAGATGCAAAAGCATATCCCCCAATTCCTCTTTTATATCCATCCACCGTTCATTTTCAATAGCATCAGTAAGTTCGTATAATTCTTCTATCGTTTGAGGACGAAGGCTATGAATGGTCTGCTTTTTATCCCAAGGGCAGCGAGTGCGCAACTCATTAAGAATGGAGATTAGGCGGGAGATGGATTGTGCGTACAAGGTCAATGAGTTTAAAATGAGTAGGATTCCTTTGCAAGTTAAAAGAAAAAAAAAGAATAAATGGAGTTGATGAAATGTAGTTAGCTATACTTAAAATAGGCAATGGTAGCCCCAAAACCATAACCTGCTTGCCAACCGGATTCCAACTTGTGAACAAATTCATTTGACTTCAATATGCGTTGTACTTCGCTTCGTAAAACGCCCTTACCTACACCATGAATCAGTACCATTTTTTCTTGACGGTTTTGGATGGCAATATCCAAATATCTTTCTAGTTCAAGCAATTGAAGCTGTAGAATTTCGGCATTGTTTAAACCCTTGGTACTATCGATTAAATTTTCAATGTGCAAGTCTAATTCGTATTTGGGAATATCTTTTACCGACCTCAATTTTTTGGGGGTATGGGGTATTATAGAGGGCAAAGCAAATACTTCTTTTTCCACTTGCTTCTCCTTAAATTCTTGTAAAAGAGTGTACTGAAAGGTAGCTGCATTGGTATGTTGTAAATTAGAGATGTGTTCGAACAATTTGGCAGAACGGATTTTTATAACATTCTTTTCAATAGCCCATTTTTGATTAACCAGCTCCTCTATTTGCCACTCAAATCGAGGAATATCCTGCATGTCTGACCAGGAAATATAATGCAGGTATATGTCACTAAAAGGTTGGAGTTGGCCTTGAAAATTAAAGAAGAGTTCATCATTCAAACGTACGTCATACTTGAAGTTGATGTTATAATATGAGTGATTAACAATAAAAATTTTCAAGCGTTCTACCTGCTCCTCCATTTCCACAATGTGAAAAACAGGCATAAATGCTAAATGTATGCCTGAGGCTACTTTTGGCTTTTGTTCATGGAGCTTTTCTACTGGTATTTGCTCTCGTAAAACTTTCTTTTTTTGCTCTTCCCTATTTTTTTGGGTAAACCAGCGCAAATAAGGGTGGTCAATTTCGTCGATATGAATAGGAAAAATGGTGTTACCCACTTGCACCTCTGCCATGGTTTTATCGATGAGCGAAACGATGACGCCTTCTTCGCCCGTGCGTTTAATAAGCATTTTATCGCCAACCGAAAATTTCATGATACAAAAGTATGTTCATTTAAGCATCAAAATATTGCCAATCAAAAATTACCTTTGCACAGAGCATGAAAACAATCATTGGTACAGACATCCACATGGCCCAGCAGCTTTTAGAGCAAGGGCATCTTGTAGCCATACCCACCGAAACCGTTTACGGTCTCGCAGCCAATGCACTCAACAGCGACGCTGTACTCAAAATTTTTGAAGCCAAAAATCGCCCACAGTTCAACCCTCTTATTGTGCATAGCCCTAGCTGGGATGCAGCCCAAGAATTTGTACACAAGGTACCTGCAATAGCTCATTCCTTGGCGGCAAAATTTTGCCCAGGACCGCTCACATTTTTGCTAGAAAAGAAAAACAATATTCCAGATTTGGTTACAGCAGGTAGTCATTTTGTAGCTATACGCATTCCCCATCATCCGGTAGCACTTAAACTATTATCAAACTTAGCTTTTCCTCTTGCTGCGCCCAGTGCCAATCCGTTTGGCTACATTAGCCCTACCACTGCACAGCATGTTTTGGATAGTCTTGAAGGTAAAATTCCCTACATACTCGATGGAGGAAACACAAGCGTAGGTTTAGAAAGCACTATTATTGGCTTTGATGACCAAGAAAACGTAATCGTACATCGAGTGGGTGGCATAAGTATAGAAGATATTGAGCAGCATATCGGCAAAACTGTTAGCTGGGCGACAAAACATGAGGAAAATAATCCACAAACATCAGGGCAATTAAAATCACATTATGCCCCAAATACACCATTGATTATTGGGGAAATCAGTAGCTTACACAAAGCATTTTTGGGCAAAAAAATAGGGCTCATCAGTTTAGCCAACAGTTACCCAGAGCTTCATTTTGAAGAAAGGATGCTGCTCTCACCTTCCAACAATTTGCACGAAGCGGCACAAAATTTATTCTCTTTTTTACGCGAAATAGACCAGATGCAACTCGAAATTATCCTGGTAGAAAGCTTACCCAATGAGGGTTTGGGTAGAGCTATCAATGATCGATTGCAAAGAGCGCAATATATTTTCAAATAAAAAACTACAATTCAGTCATTCTTTACAGAAATAAAATTGACCATTCCAGGGTATCTCTTCTCTTAAAGATAATTTTGATAGCACATTTTTAAACAAATAGTGGTTGTGTGTTTTCTGAAAAATAAATTTTTAAAAACAAAAAAAGAGGAATTGAAAAAATCAATTCCTCTTTTTGGCAAATATTGTAAAATAGTCAGATTAGTAAATAGACGAGCCGCTTACTGATGATTGAATGCCGTTTCCATTACTGGCATTAGCATCTATTGAAGGTGAACAATCCATCAAGCCATTAATGGCATATTTCCAAATTGCTTTACCAGTGGCCATATCAATTCCATAAAGATTTTTATCGTAACTACCGATGTACACATTATCTTTATAAATAACAGGAGAGGCTGCAATTAATCCGCCTGTATTGAATCTCCACTTAACAGTACCATCAAGTGCATTTACAGCATAAAAACCTTTATCATAGCTGCCCACATACAATGTTTGTGCCGGCAAATTAAGATAGGGCGAAGAACGAATACGATCATCAGCTTTCATCGTCCATCTTGGGAAACCGGTGATGTTCTCTAAACAATACAAGTAACTATCATCGCTACCAAAAATTACATTTCCACCATATACCAAGGGAGAAGAAATAACGGGTGCATCCGTACCGAAAACCCACTTTACTGCACCATCTTTACGGTTGAGGGCATACATATTAAAGTCGTTCGCACCAATGTAAATATTATTTTCATCCATTGTTGCAGATGAACGGAATTGAGTCGAATAATTAGCAGATTTCCAAATCAAGTTCGGCACTTTGGCAGGATTACTTCTTTTGTCTAGCATATACACAAATCCGTCATCACATCCAAAAACAAGCTGGGTATCACGGATTGTAGGAGAAGAATTAATTGGGCCACCTGCTGTATAAGTCCATTCAACCGTATCGGGTTTAATATCAATACAAGTGATGGTTGAGCCTGAAGCGACATACAAATAATTTTCATTACCAATAGGATTGGTGTTAATACCTAAGGGGAAAGCAATTTTTGATTGGGTTCTGGCTCCAGTATTGGGGTCTAATTTGAATAATATTGACGAGCTATTTCCTACAAACAAAGTACCACCATAGAGATAAGGAGATGATTCGATGTTAGCGTTTATAAAACACTCCCATTTTTTCAACCCAGTAATAGGGTCTATTGCATACACAAACTGGTTTTGACTCGCCATAAAAACAGATGGCGAAATCGCTTGCGGAAAAGGCGTGTCGGTATCAGGCGTAGGTTTGCAAGATGCAAACATTGTGGCTACAACTGCTGTAGATAATAATACTTTAGTCCAGTTATCTTTCATGTAAAAATAGTATAATCACGAAAGTAATGTTTTCTCTTCGTTTGTGCAATAGTTGGCCAAAAAAAAACCGATTATTGGTATAATCGGTTTGAAGAATTGGCACTATATTATTTTAGACAGAAGCCTTTTCCTTTCTTTTTTTGATTTGACTGACAAGGGCATCAAAAGCGGCATCAAAAGATTCTTCAAAAACCTTGCTCTCATGCTTTACAAAAAAGGTGTGCTTGGGAATTAAAACTTTTATCTCTGCAATTTTATCTTTTACCTGGTGTACGACATTGTCTAATTTAAGATATACTTCCACATCAAGAATATGGTCATTAAAGGTTTTCAATTTATCAATTCTCTTATTAACATGGTCTAACAACTTGGCGTCAGCATCAAAATGCACTGTTTGGATTTGAATGTTCATCGCTTGATTTTTTTGAGGGTTAAACTATAAAAAAATACCTTTTTTATCCTCTTGGATGATTCAATTTATGGACTTTTTTGAGTTCGTCAATGTTAATGTGTGTATAAACTTGTGTGGCAGCAATGCTTGAATGCCCCAGAAGCTCTTTAATCGCTTGTATGCTTGCACCATTATTCAATAGATGTGTGGCAAAAGTGTGCCTCATAACGTGTGGGCTTTTCTTTTTGAGTGTGGTAACTTGACTCAAATATTTTTTGGCCATACGATACACATAATTATCATATAACTTTTTTCCGTTTGATAAAACGAGCAAGTTTTCAGAGGCTATACCTTCACTTTTTTTATGGGCAATATAGTCTCTAAGATTATCCATCATTACCGCACTTATGGGCAATAAGCGCTCCTTATTTCCTTTACCCAGAACACGCATTTGGCTTAAACCCCATTCAATATCCGATTCCTTTAGGTTGATTAATTCAGAACGACGCATGCCTCCAGAATACAAAAGTTCTAAAATTAAACGTTGGGTAAAAGCCTCGAAACCCTCTCCAAAAGTGATGTTTTCGAGTAAATTTTCTGTTTCACTTTCCTTTAAAAAAGTGGGCAAACGCTGCGGCAGACGAAGGGAATGAACAAGACTTGTTGGATTTTTACGAACCCAACCATTGCGCATCATAAACTTATAATAACCGCTTAGGCTTGAGATTTTCCGATTTATACTACGCTCACTTTGTCCCCTTTCTTTGAGTTCGGCAAGCCAACCCCTTAAGTGCAAGTGACTGATTTCTGGGAGCAAAGTATCGCTATATAATTGTTGTAAATATTGACCAAACTGCTCTATATCATTGGTATAGGCCCTTATGGTATGCGCAGAAAAGCGTTTTTCGAATCGAAGATAGTGGGCATAATCGTTGAAATATTGCTGAAAGCTGTCGCGCATAAAAAACCGATACCACAAATATAAGTATTTGCAGTATCGGTTGTGAGTTTTATTTTTTTGAACGCTAAGCGTTACAATAAAAAACTACTAATCTAATTGACCTGTAGTCATTTGTTGTACATAAATCGCTTTCAAAACCTCAAAACGACGTTTTACTGATGGTTTTGTAAAGGCTTGGCGTTTGCGCAATTGAACAAGTGTACGAGATTTTTCAAATTTCTTCTTGTACTTTTTAAGCGCTTTATCAATATTTTCGCAGTCTTTAGAATCAATGATTAACATAAAATGAATATACCTCCTTTTGGTAGATTTTTTTGAGACCGCAAAAGTAAGTTAATTTTTTCTTCTTCCAAATTTTTTTTATTCGATACTTTTACAAGCGCTTTGGCGTTTACCTTAGACTATGAAACAGACCAAAATAGCCTCCTTGTTAGCCATTACCGTCTTATTCTTTGTTTCTTCTTGCGAAAAATGGAAAGACCAACCTGCACAAAACTTAGGCCTTTCTAATAAATATTGTAATGTGCCGACTGCCATAAATTATAATGTTGGCTTCCCTGGTATTGAAGATAACAGCACCTGCATTTACCCCTCTACCCCATTTGCAGGAAATTATAGTTTTCGAGATTCCATCTATAACAATGCCAATGAGCTAGTTATTGGCGACTCTATTCATTTCACAATAACGGTTAGGGATAGTTGTAGGTTTAGCCTTCAAAATTTTTGCAGCAATGTCAATTCATTGAAATTTACTGCCAACCGATATTACAGGGCCGAAGCAGACAGTATTATTGGTGCTGGAACACAGTTGATGTGCCGCATACAAGACACGCTAAGCGGTAGAATGGAGTATAGAAATACGGATAGCTCTTTATACCTTGAATGGGCTATTGTAAGCGATACAGCAACAAACTGGCACAAAGGAAGAGCCTATAAAAAATAAATCATGTTTACAGGAATTATAGAATCAACAGCACACATCGCAGCCATTATTAACAATGGATCAAATACTGATTTCTGGGTAGAAAGCGGTTTGACCAGTGAATTCAAAATTGATCAATCCGTTGCCCATAATGGCGTTTGCCTTACAGTAGTCGAAATCAATGAAAATCAATACAGAGTAACGGCTGTGGATGAAACATTGCGAAAAACCAGTTTGAATTCTTGGGCTATCGGCGATGTCTTGAATCTAGAGCGCTCACTCCAATTGGGCGCCCGACTAGATGGTCATTTAGTGCAAGGACATGTAGATACTACAGGCAGATGCATTGAAAAGAAAACACTTGACGGCAGTTGGTTATTCCGTTTTCAGTTTGATGAACAATTTGCTGCTTTGGTCATCGAAAAAGGATCAATATGTCTAAACGGAGTAAGCTTGACCATTTTCAATGTGGGCAAAAATGAACTAACCGTTACCATTATACCTTATACCTACGAGCACACCAATTTTTCAAGTATGGAAGAGGGAAGCATTGTCAATATTGAATTTGACGTAATGGGTAAATACCTTTTGCGCCACCAAATGCTAAATAATTTGGAGTCAGCATCCTAGATATACAATGAGCGTCCTGAAACTTTGTGCCTATTTGGTTTTACAACAATTTGAATACCCATTTGATTAGATATAGAGCATTAGCGCTGATCAAAATAACAAATTCAGTACTGCAGGCCTAATTTATGAGAAGATTATAAGCAACAAACTAAACCCCTCCGGTGCAGGAGCTCCTATATCTACCAATTCATTTAGCACTACATTTACCGTCTAATTTCTTTGAATGAAATCGGCCATTCGCATCCAAAAATACATCGCTCTTTTTTCTGTACTGCTCTTTGCAGGAAAGCTATGGGCTTGGTATTTGACGCATTCAGTAGCAATTTTGACCGATGCATTAGAAAGCACTGTAAATGTCATTACCGGATTTATTGGATGGTATAGCATATCCTTGGCAGCAAAGCCCCGAGATGCCAATCATCCCTATGGGCATGGCAAAGCCGAGTTTATTTCAGCCGCAGTAGAAGGAGCCTTAATAGCCTTAGCAGGGCTCATGATTCTTTACCAAGTTGTTTATACCTTTTTTCATCCTGTAGCACTCAATAAGCTTGATGTAGGTATTATCATCACCTTGATAACAGGTGTCTTGAATTTTCTTTTTGGGTGGTATGCCTTGCGCGTGGCGCGCCAACAAAGAAGCATGACTGTTGAAGCAGCTGCTACACACCTGAAGTCGGACGCCTACTCAACCTTCGCCATAGTTGCAGGTTTGATCTTATTGCATTTTACAGGTTGGGCCTGGATGGACCAACTCATTGCTGCAATTTTTGGATTAGTCATTATTGTTACGGGCTACAAAGTTTTGCGCAAATCTTTGGCTGGAATTATGGATGAGGCTAATGAACAATTACTGAAAGATGTATTGACCATTTTAAATGAAAAGCGGAGTGCCGAGTGGATTGATTTGCATAATATGCGCACCATACAATATGGACAGGTTTTACATATTGATACCCACCTTAGCTTACCATGGTACTACAATGTCCTGCAAGCAGAACAAGAAATTCATCGATTGGAAAATATGATCAACAATGAATTTAAGGGCAAAGTGGAGTGCTTTATCCATATCGATGCCTGCAAAGATTTCTCCTGCTCTATTTGTACCATGCCCCAATGCCCCGAGCGAAAACATGATTTGACAAAGCAGTTGGAGTGGAACTTTGAGAATGTATTGACCAACCGCCAACATGGCAAACCACAAGTTTAAAAAGTATATTTTTACCTTCTGATGAATCCAAACGATACAATTGTTGCCATCGCTACTGCACCCGGAATGGGCGCCATAGGTGTGGTGCGTCTTAGTGGTCCTGATGCCATTGGCATAACCCAAGCAGTGTTTAAAGGAAAAGACCTTAGCAAACAAGCGAGCCACAGCATCCATTTTGGGCATATTGTATCAAACAAAGGCAATATTAACGAGCAGATGATTGATGAGGTAGTTGTCAGTATTTATAAAAATCCGAAAAGTTATACGGGCGAGGATGTAGTAGAGATTAGTGGTCACGGCTCCTCCTTTGTTTTGCAAAATATAGTGAATGTTTGTGTGGCCAATGCTGCCCGAATGGCACTTCCTGGTGAATTTACCCAACGTGCTTTTCTCAATGGAAAATTGGATTTAGCGCAAGCCGAAGCAGTAGCCGACCTGATTGCTGCTGATAGTGCTGCTGCCCAACAAACAGCACTTAAACAATTGCGTGGTGGTTTTTCTAGCGACCTCAAAAGCCTGCGCGAGCAGCTCATCAACTTTGCTGCCCTTATCGAACTCGAATTAGATTTTAGCCAAGAAGATGTTGAATTTGCCGATCGCACACAGCTTGGTCAATTGATTGAGGCCATAAAAACCGCTACCCTGCAATTGATTCAATCCTTTAGTCTGGGCAATGCAATTAAAAACGGCGTAAGTGTTGCGATAATCGGTAAACCCAATGCAGGAAAAAGCACCTTACTCAATGCTTTGCTCAACGAGGAAAGAGCCATTGTGAGTGATATTGCTGGTACCACCCGCGATGCCATTGAAGAGCGATTGAACATTAATGGTTTGATTTTTAGATTAATTGACACCGCTGGCATACGCAGCAGCAAAGGCGATGTAATTGAAGATATTGGTATCGAACGTTCCAAAGCCAATGCCGAAAAAGCAGACCTTATTATCCACCTCGAAAGTTTGATGGAAGATAATACAGAGGATAGCTTGGACTGGCTCATACCTTATGCCGATAAGGTAATTGGTGTATGCAATAAGGCCGACGAATGGGAGGCTCAAAGCATACATGAGGGTTTATCAATAGAGAACCGAGACCATAGTAAACTGTATATCTCTGCCAAAAAAGGAGAGGGAATTGCTGCGCTAAAGGAAAAGCTATTTGAAAGGGTAAATCGCGGACAAATACAAGCAGAAAATACGATTGTGACCAATGCCCGCCACCACGATGCCTTACTGAAAGTAGAGGATTGTTTACAGGATATTCAATCGGCCATGGAAAACAATATCTCTGGCGAATTATTAGCCCTCGATATCCGCCGCTGCCTGCATTTCTTGGGTACGATCACCGGTCAAGTAGAGGTTGACCGTGATATTTTAGGGACTATTTTCGGTAAGTTTTGTATCGGAAAGTAAGTTACTTTCTACCCAGCACATCCCACATCAGCTCCACCAAGCCATGATTGGTTTTGTCTTGCACTAATTCCCAAAACATAATACCGCCCAACTTTTTTTGCTGCACATATTGCGATTTAGCTTTTATAGAGCCCTCATTATCGAAGGTGGCAAATAATTGCTTTTGGGCATTGTATTGATAAGGTGCTTGTGCTTTTTCGTCCCAATGGTATACAAATCCCGAAGTATCGGAAAAATAGGTGGAAAAGTTCGCATAATCAACCCCTTCTTTAAATACACCCGATTGGTATAAACCATCATTATTGGCAGAAACCTTTTCCCAAACACGGGCATAAAAAGCTGCACCAATAATGAGTTTATTGGCAGGCACTTTGTGCTTGAGCAGCCAGCTTACAGATTGATCAGTAGATTCTTGTCCGGCCCGATAGCTGTACAAAGGCGTATGGTGCCCAGTAGTAGTTGCATATCCACCCACTAAATCATAGGTCATTAAATTGATAAAATCGACCAAGGGATGCACTTTTGGCCAATCAATCGATTCCTCAAGGTATTTTATAAATCCACCAGCCGCAAAAGTGAGCAAATATTTATGACCCATTTCTTGGCGTAATTCCTTGAGCAATGCTGTAAAATTATCCCGATCACTTGTATCATATTTATGACCGGGAAAACCTTCAATAGCAGGATATTCCCAATCGAGGTCGATACCATCAAGATTATATTGGCGTAATAAGGCAGCAGTTGTTTGAGCAAAAGTTTTGCGATGTTGGGGGTTGGCAAATAAATCACTACAAGGCGCACAGCCACTCCAGCCACCCATCGACACCATTATTTTGAGTTGAGGATATTTCTTTTTTAAGGCCACAATTTCCAAAACTATTTTTTCTTGCTCGGTATCACGCAGCATTAAGCTATCATTTTGCAACTTCACAAAACTATAAATAATATGGGTCAGTTTTTCTAAAGGAAATTGCTGCAATCGTGCCGCATTACCGGTATAATAGGCTATTATCTTAGGTTGTGATTGCGCTAAACCACTACAGCACAAGCATAGTAAGAAACAGAAGAGTACTTGTTTATTCATCGGCAATAAAGGTAATGAAATAAGGAAAAGGAATACCAATGCCGAAGGACTAAAATTGGTTTTGAAACTATGCGAAACACCGATAAAAAAAGGGTCATCAAGAAGCACTTTGAATGCAAAAAAACCAAAGTCAAACTTTATTGCAAAAAGAAGCAATAATTTAAAGAAGCAAACACGCCGAAAAAGACTATTTTGCAGCAGAATTTTCAATAGAGAATATGGCTCAAAAATCTACTCCAAAACACATTGCTGTAGCTGGAAATATAGGCGCAGGCAAAACTACGTTAACAGAAATGTTGGCAAAGCATTACGGATGGGAACCTTATTTCGAGGATGTAGAGCACAATCCTTATCTCGCCGATTTCTACGAGGATATGCCCCGCTGGTCATTTAATGTACAAATGTATTTTTTGAATAGCCGTATCCGCCAACAATTGGCTATTAAAGCGGGTAACAAATCAGTGATTCAAGATCGAACTATTTATGAAGATGCGGCCATATTTGCACCCAACCTTTATGAAATGGGATTAATGTCAGGCAGGGATTTTGAAAATTACCAGTCCTTTTTCAACAACTTAAAACAACTCATCAATCCGCCCGATTTGCTGATATACCTCAAAGCATCGGTTCCCAAATTAGTTGATCAGATACAAAAAAGGGGCAGAGAATATGAAGAAAATATTCGCCTAGATTATTTAAAAAGACTCAACGAATTTTACAACAAATGGATTGATAACTATAAAGAAGGTGCTTTATTGGTTATTGATTTAGACAAGTTAAACTTTGAAGAAAATACGGATGATTTTGCTGAAGTGCTGAAGAAAATTGAGCAAGAAATAAGCAAAGCATCTTAAAATTACCGGAAAGGCCAAAGCTTTTCCCTTCAAAAATCGAATACAAATGACCCTAAGATTAAGGATATTTTTTTGCCTCTGTTTTTTAGCGTTGCATGCAACAGCCTTGGCTGGAAAAATATCGGGTAAAATAGTTGATGAAGATGGATTGCCCCTAGCTTTTGCAAGTGTACTCGTCAAAGGCACTACCCTAGGTACCAGTGCTAATGCCGAAGGATTCTATGTCCTTAACCTACCAGAAGGCAACTACTTATTGCAAGCGCAATATATCGGTTACAAACAAGAACAGTTTGCCTTAAAAATAACGGCAAATGATAACATTCAACATCATTTTACCCTTTCGGCACAAGGCTATGAATTAAAAGATTTTGTCGTAAAATCAGGTGGTGAAGACCCGGCTTATCGAATCATTCGTAATGCCATCAAACGAAGAAGCTTCCACCTGAAACAAATGCAGTCCTTTCAAGCCAGTATCTATTTAAAAGGAGTATTGCGCAATCGCAAAACGCCTAATAACATAATGGGTATTAAGCTTAAAGAAGATACAAAAAAAGACATGAAAGGCTCTATGGGATTAGATTCTGCGGGCAAAGGTGTTTTGTATCTTGCGGAGCAAGTTGCCGATTATTTCACCGCCGGTAAAAAAAATAAGCTCATCATTCGATCCGTAAAAGAAAGCGGTGCACCCAATGGTGTGGGCATGGGTAGTGTGCCCCCAGTGATTAATTTTTACGAAAATAATGTCAATGTATTGGTCAGTAGCGGAGCAAACGATTTAGGCTTTGTATCACCAATAAGTGCCTCTGCCCTTGGCTCTTACAGCTATAAGCTCATGGGCGATTTTAAAGAAAATGAGCAAACTATTTATAAGATTAAAGTCACACCGAAAAGGAATTTTGAGCGATGCTTTGTTGGAGACATCTATATTGCCGATGAAGATTGGGCTATACATAGTGTGCAACTTTTACTCACCAACAAACAAGGATTAGACTTACTAGACACCCTGCGTACCGAGCAATTATATGTGCCTTTGGGTAAAGATATTTGGGTAATCAAAAACCAGGTATTCTACCCTACACTCAACATTTTTGGCTTCGATATTTCAGGCAATTTTGTAACCGTATACGACAATCAAAAAGTAAACCATAGCATAGCCGACAGTATTTTCAATAAAAAAACAACGATTTCCTATCAACGAGATGCCACTAAAAGAGATGAAGCTTATTGGAATGAGTTAAGACCGCTAGCATTGGAAGAAGATGAAAATAAAAACTATAGCTACAAAGACAGCATATACAAAGTAGAAACAGATCCTGCACGAATAGACTCTCTCCGTAGGCGTGGCAACAAAACAAGTATCAAAGAATTCTTTTGGGGCGGAATCAGCGTCAACAGCAAGGCCTACAAACATAGACTGAGTATTTCGCAAGCTTTATTTGATGTGCAGTACAATACAGTTGAAGGATTAAACTATGCCCCCAACATCAATTATAGACTTAAAATAGACAGCGGAAAAACAATAACAGCCGAGGCACAGTTGCGCTACGGATTTAACAATACACGTTTTAATGCTAAAGGGCTGCTGCGATATACCCAAAGCGATAGAAAGTGGGCAACTAGAAAGTGGTCAATCGCACTAGCAGCTGGAAAATATATAACCCAACTTAATAATGATAACCCAGTAGGAGAATTGGTGAATACTTATGTTTCACTAGTGGAACAAAGAAATTATTTTAAAATTTACGAACGATGGTTGGCAGGAGTGCAGCTCAAAAGAAATTATGGCAATGGTTTTTTGTGGCAGGCATCAGTGCATTATGAAAATAGAATTCCCTTGCAAAACACAACCGACTTCTCCTTTGTAAAAAATAAAAACATCAATGACTTTACCGATAATTTACCACAGGAATTTGCGAGCCAAGCGATGCGAGCTCACCAAGCGTTGATCGCCAAAATAGAATTGAGCTACCAGCCAGGAGTTCATTATACCCAATTTCCAGAGCGTAAAGTGCCCCAAGGAAGCAATGCTCCTGTTTTTTCAGTATCCTACCAAAAAGGAATACCTGATTTACTCAACAGTATTGTAGATTATGATAAATGGGAATTTCATATTCAAGATGAGGTAAACATCAAGCGTATGGGTAGCTTTGAATACAATGCAGTTATTGGTGGTTTCATCAATGACGACAATGTGCAAATACCAGACATGAAGCACTTGCTGGGCAACCAATACAGCGTTGCTGGCCCCTATTTACAATCGTTCCAATTAGCACCCTATTATCGATACAGCAACGTAGCCAAGCTATTTGGCGAATTGCACGTCGAATATTCTTTGAAAGGCCTCATATCAAACAAAATACCCTTTTTCAAACAAGCGCATTGGTATTTTGTTTTGGGCAACAACAGCTTCTTTACCGAGCAAAATCAATATTACACAGAAGCTTTTGTAGGAATTGACAATATTGGTTTTAAAATGATTAGAGGCATACGTTGCGATTTTATAAAAAGCTGGGATAGTTACAAACAAAATATTTTCGGCATTCGTGCGGGCTTTAAATTGGGCAACTCTATCAAAGCAGAAAACAAAACCAAATTCAATATTTTTTAAAAAAACAAATAGGTTCGAGTACATGAAAATATTGGCAATAGAAAGTTCTTGTGACGATACAGGTGCAGCTATAATAGATGATGGGCATATAAAAAGCAATGTTATTGCTTCTCAATCAGTACACGAACAATATGGTGGTGTAGTGCCCGAAATGGCATCTAGAGCCCATATGCAAAACATTGTCCCTGTAGTAGCCGTTGCCTTAAACCAGGCACAAATGGCCATAGAAGAAATTGAAGCCATAGCTTTTACACAAGCCCCTGGATTAATAGGCTCTTTGCTCGTAGGTGCAGGTTTTGCAAAAGCTATTGCGCAAGCTAGGAATCTACCTTTGATAGCCGTACATCATATGCAAGCCCATGTAATGGCGCATTTCATTGATGAGCCCAAACCCAATTTTCCTTTTCTATGTCTAACAGTTTCGGGTGGTCATACACAATTGGTTTTGTGCAAAAGCCATTTAGATATGACCCTTATTGGAGAAACAATAGACGATGCTGCTGGCGAAGCTTTTGACAAGACCGCCAAAATGCTGGGACTACCTTATCCGGGCGGACCATTAGTAGATAAATTAGCCGCTGAAGGCAATCCTTTACAATATAGCTTTCCAATCTCCAGCCTACCCGATTATCAATTTACTTTTAGTGGTCTAAAAACCTCGGTGCTTTATTTTTTACAAAAAGGAAAAAAAGAAAATCCAAACTTTATAGCAGAAAACTTAAAGGACATTTGTGCATCAGTGCAATACACCATAATCGAATCCTTGATACGTAAATTAAAAAAAGCGGCTAAAGAATTAGGCGTTCAGCATATCGGCATTGCAGGTGGCGTATCGGCCAACAGTGGTTTACGTCAAGCAGTAAAAAACTTGGGTGAACAAAACGGTTGGCAGGTTTTTATTCCCGATTTTCAATACTGCACAGATAATGCAGCTATGATTGCCATTACAGCACATTACAAACAATTGGCCGGAGAATACGCCGAGCTCGGCACAATACCCACAGCGCGCGCAACATGGAGCCATGAGTAACGACTATTTTGCCTTCAAAAAAATGCGAATTGAGCAAGGAAATTGCGCCATGAAAGTAAGCACAGACGCTTGCATTCAGGGGGCTTGGACACCAATTGAGACTTCATGGACTAAAGGACTTGACATTGGAACAGGTACAGGTTTGTTGTCCTTAATGTTGGCTCAAAGAAGTGACCGTTTACACATTGACGCTCTTGAAATTGATGCATCAGCAGCACAACAAGCAGCAACAAATGTCCACAATTCAGCCTTTGCACAACAAATCAATATCCATCATATCGATGCAAGAAAATGGGAAACCAACAAACTATATGATCTCATCATTTGTAATCCTCCTTTTTTTAGCAATAGCCTAAAAGGGGCAAATAATCAAAGAAATACAGCCCGACATAATGATGAGTGTAGCTTCATGGACTTAGTCGAACTAATCGAAAAAAACCTTGATAACAATGGACAGGCTAGCATCCTATTGCCCTGCACCGAATTAAGAAGATGGGAAGAAGCACAGAAACAATCCACTCTAAAAATCCATCAAAATTTATGGATAAAGCCATTTGCACACAGTAAATCCAATAGGCTTATTCAGATTCTAGGACAAAGCATCCGGGAAATCGAAAATAAAGAATTGATCATCTATGAATCAGCCAAACAATACACTGCCGCATTTACAAATTTGATGCACCCCTTTTATCTACACTTGTAGCGTTTCGCAAAGTATTTTGCCAGATCATAAAGATAGAAATGCACATCCAGCCTATCCAAAATAAATAAAATCCTAAATGCAATCGCTCCCCAGCTAGGCGATGAGACAGGTCGCTGCGAAAATCTTGATAAGTAAAATATAATCCAATCATAGCCAAAACAAGGCAAGAAAGGTTCATCAAAAAGGCTTTTTGCTTATTCAGTTTTGACTGTAACCATACTTGTAGCATTAATAAAAAAACCAATATCCCAAAGTTAAATAAGGCACCTTTCCACCAAAGTTTCATAAAGGAATAATAGTAGTATTTCTTTTTAAAAAGACTAATGGCAGTGCGTGCCAAAAATGACATTCGGGAAAGTAAATATCCTGAAAGAATAGACAATGCAGCTAGTAATGCAATGAGGGGAAAATATTTTTTCATAAAAGAAAATTTATGGTCAAAAATACTTTAATCACAATTAGAAATAAGCAACATAAAACAATAACTTTGCGCACTTTGAAACCCATTATGGCTTCGTAGTACAATGGATAGTACGAGAGTTTCCGAAGCTCCAAATCCAAGTTCGATTCTTGGCGAAGCCACAGCCTACATAAAAAACGAGAACAATATCTGTTCTCGTTTTTTTTATTTCTTAAAAAGAAAAACCAAAAATATTAGAATAGGCTACTGCACCATCTTGTGCCGTTTGTTTAATCTGTGCGGTATAAGTTCCCGATGGCAAGCTGGTTTTGATACTGATATAGGTTACCTCATGAAACGCAATCATCGGCTTATTGACTTGAACAAAATCTGCAGGTGCAAATCCTTGGCCGTCGCAAACAGCAGTGCCGTTTGGTTTTATCGAAACTTCATTAATCACCCCTCCTGATGCATCCCGAATAATTACTTTTCGTTCGGTTATTTCTGTACCTATAGAATATAATAAAGGTGGGCATACGCCAGAAATTTCGTGTGTTCCAAAAAAACCATAAAAGCCAATAATTTTACAAGGCATAGGATCAATACTAACATTATTAATGATCAGATCCCTGTTTACAATATGGACATCACCTTTAATAAGAAAGTTCTTCTCACTAAAGGACTTAAAACCAACTAATGGAAGGTCGCCAACCATGCAGTCATAAATTTTACGTTCTACATAGGGTGAATTGGCTAACAAATCCCTAGGGATTTCAAAGGTCATCATGGTATCGTTCATCACATTGGCCATTATAGAAAATTGATTCAAAGCATTATCAACCGCAGAAAAAGTAAGCTTTATTTCAGGCACATTTTTGAAGCCACTACCATATAGCACATGTTGCGCTCCCTCTATCGAAAAAATACCATTGTCCTGGTCATATAGATTAGAGGGACCACTATAAAATTTTGAATAATTAATCCAATAATTGGGTGTAGCAAATGAATCTGTGTTAGTGTATTTAGATTCTTTGCCCCGAGTCAATTGAACCCGAAAATAGTAGGTAGTTTTTAACTGCAAATTGCTTAAGAGGATATTATTTTTATCCGTGTAGACTGCGTCTTTCCAATCTTTGTCCTGGGATTTTTTGTATTGCAATTGGGCAACAATATCTTTCTGACTATGGTTTTCAACAAAAGAAACGATAGCCTCATTACCCATTAAAGAGATAAGATTGAGTTTGGTGTTGCTTGCGCATTCCTGAAGGCTATTATCTACAACTGAATTTTCCTTTTTGCAAGAAATAGACAAAAGGCTAAACCATAAAAATAGGATACTGAATATTTTTTTCATGCTACAATTAGTTGGAACAAATATACTCTTAACACACAAAAAAGCCTCTGAAAAATTTCAGAGGCTTTTTTGTTTTTGAATGTGGCTATACAAATTATCCTAAATATACTTTTAAGGCATTGCTATAACGGGCCTTTTGTAGACGCTTAATCGCACGCTCTTTGATTTGACGGATGCGCTCTTTAGTAAGATCGTACTTTTCTCCGATTTCTTCAATAGATGGGCCAGCTTCACCTTCAAGCCCAAAATAAGCGGCTAGAATTTCAGCTTCGCGAATACTTAATGATTTTAAAATACGACGAATTTCAGCACGTAAGGAATCTTTCATGACATCATCATCGGTGTCACTACTACCTTCTAATAAGTCACCCATTGCTACATCTTCGGCTTCATGCACTGGTGCATCCAATGAGGTATGGCGGGTATTGCTGGTAAAGATATTGGTTACTTCAGTTTCGCTCATCTCGAGGATGTTGGCTAATTCTTCGGTAGAAGGCTCACGCTCATGCTCTTGTTCAAATGCAATAAAGGCTTTATTGGCCTTGTTGTAGGTACCGATTTTATTTTGAGGTAAACGAACCAAACGACCTTGCTCGGCTAATGCTTGCAAAATAGACTGGCGAATCCACCAAACAGCGTAAGAGATAAATTTAAAACCTTTTGTTTCATCAAAGCGTTGTGCTGCCTTAATTAAACCAAGATTGCCTTCGTTGATCAAATCACTCAATGATAAGCCTTGGTGTTGGTATTGTTTGGCTACCGAAACCACAAAGCGCAAATTGGATTTTACAAGTTTCTCCAAAGCCCATTGATCATTCATACGGATTTTTTGCGCCAAAGTCGTTTCCTCTTCGGGCGTAATCATCGATATTTTAGAAATTTCTTGAAGGTATTTTTCTACCGCTTGCGAATCGCGATTGGTAATCTGGGTTGCAATCTTTAATTGTCTCATAGTTGTAATATTTTTTCTGTTTTCTTTTACTTAAAACAGCACTGTTAATAGTATAAACGTCAAAAAGCTTGCCATCGTTTGTAAGTAGTCTCGTTTTTCATCAAATTAACAGATCTTTTTGTCCTATTCTAGCGACAAAGTATCAAATATTTTAATTTTCTTCAAACTTGAAAGAAAAAACCTGTAAAAACATCCTTAAAAACTTAAAAAACCTTAACCTTTCAGTCGGGCACAAAAGTATATTCTGTATTTCAAAAATGCTACCTTTGCACACACTTATAATTCAACTTTAACAAAGAATATGTCACAAGACCTCTTTACGCACCCAGATTATTACCAATTAGACGAATTATTGACCGATGAACACAAATTGATTCGTGATACCGTTCGCGCTTGGATTAAAAAAGAAGTGAGTCCAAATATTGAAAATTGGGCGCAAAACAACCAATTCCCCAAACATTTAGTGCCCCAAATGGGCGATTTAGGGGTATTTGGTCCAACTGTACCTGCTCAATATGGCGGCGGCGGATTGGATTATATCAGCTATGGCTTAATGATGCAAGAAATTGAGCGCTGCGATAGCGGTATGCGCAGTACAGCTAGTGTGCAAGGCAGCTTAGTAATGTACCCCATTTATGCTTACGGAAACGAAGAACAACGAAATAGATTTTTACCCAAACTTGCCTCTGGCGAATGGTTAGGCTGTTTTGGTCTTACCGAACCCGATAGCGGAAGCGACCCGGGAAGCATGCTCACCAATATCAAAGATGCTGGTGATCATGTCATCTTAAATGGTGCAAAAATGTGGATTTCAAACGCACCACATGCACAGGTAGCAGTGGTTTGGGCGAAAGATGAGGCGGGCGAAATCCGTGGTGTGATTGTAGAGCGTGGCATGGAAGGCTTTACCACACCAGAGATTCATGGCAAATGGAGCCTACGTGCAAGTTGCACCGGTGAACTTGTTTTTGATAATGTAAAGGTGCCAAAAGAAAATATTTTACCCAATGTAAAAGGCTTGAAAGGTCCATTAGGCTGTTTGTCGAAAGCACGCTATGGCATTGCTTGGGGTGCATTAGGTGCAGCAATGGATTGTTATGATTCAGCGCTAAGGTACACCTTGCAACGTAGCCAATTTGGTAAACAAATTGCTGGATTCCAATTACAACAAAAGAAATTGGCCGAAATGATTACTGAAATCACCAAGGGTCAATTACTCGTTTGGCGCCTAGGTGTATTGATGAACGAGGGCCGTGCTACCCCAGCCCAAGTAAGTATGGCCAAACGCAACTCTTGCGAAATAGCCCTCAATATTTGCCGCGAAGCGCGCCAAATGCACGGTGGTATGGGTATTACTGGCGAATACAGCATTATGCGCCATATGATGAACCTTGAATCTGTGGTTACTTACGAAGGCACCCATGACATTCATTTACTCATAACAGGCATGGATGTTACAGGCTTAAACGCTTTTAAATAAAGATTATATAGAATGTTCAATTAGAAAAAGGGGTGTACTTAGGTTTACCCCTTTTTTGTATTATGCCCCATCCATTATTTCAAAAAAATAAATTGGAACAATCGGCCCATTTCTTTTGCTTTTGCAATTAGTAGAGACAGCCCTCTTCATTAAAAAGTGAAAAAAATGAGATCACCCATTGAGAGTAAGAAGCCCCAAAAAAAAACGACAAAAACTGGCTTGAATACTAATACAGACTCGATTAATTATAGTAAATACAGTCATTGTAGCATGTCTTGCCGATAAAAAGACCCAATAACCATATGTAGGGTATTGGCACTATTAGAGAGCAGGGAAAAATAAAATAGTGTACTATTGCAGCATTATTAACTCAATAACACCTACTTAATATGAGCAGAGCGATAGCAGCCTTGTTATTAGCGACAATGCTTTTTAGCTGTAATAAAATATTTGAAGATGCAGCTATTAATGATGGTGCCATCCAGTATTCCAATAAATCTTCCGACTCTTATAAACTATACTTAGAAGGTTCTTATTTGGGCAGTATCGATGGCGGAACATCCTACGAAAAAAAGGTAAGTCCTGGCGAATATAAAGTCAAGGTAATTCAAGAAAGTGGCTATTTGGGAGACCCTATTGAAAAAACAGCCATTATGAGCATTGGAGATAAAGAAGTAAAAGTATTTGCTTTTCACTAGTATGATCATCAAATGGTAATAGCTAAAAAGACTGCCTATTATCAAGGACTATTTTGGCAATACCACAAAAGTTATCGCCCCCCCACTTCGCCCAAGGGCGATAGCTGAAAGCACAGGGACTTTATCCATTTTGTTTTGGGTTCATCGATGGGGCAAAGTATCGAAGCATCAAAAAGAGGCCTCTATCCAAACCTATCAAATATTAAGCTGCACTGTGCATAATCCCAATCGGCAAGTCGAGGCCGTATAGTAAATAATTGAATTCCTCCATTGGCATTGTCAACAAGCTATCAACAGCAAGCAAATTGAAGCACAAAGGAGTGTTTTATTTATTACCTTGCAGCAAATAATTTTCAACAACAAAATAAGGCTAAAGCAAGTATGCTCAAGATTGGCGTTTTTGGGGCAGGTCACCTCGGCAAAATTCATATTCAACAATGGAAAGAAATAGAAGGTATAGAAATAGTTGGTTTTTATGACCCCAACGATGAAAATGCAGCATCGGCAATAAGTCAATACGGAGTAAAGCGTTTTAGTGAGAGCAACAGTTTGTTGCAACTTTGCGATGCAGTTGATATCGTAAGCAATACAACCCACCATTTTGAAATAGCCAAGGCTGCATTGTTACTGGGCAAACATATTTTTGTAGAAAAACCTTTCACCAATACCCTTGAAGAGGCTCAAGAACTCATTAAACTGATTAAAGAAGCTAATGTAAAATGCCAAGTCGGTCATGTAGAACGATTTAATCCAGCTTTATTGGCATTAGGTGATATGAACATACAACCCATGTTTATTGAAACACACCGATTATCAACCTTTAATCCGCGGGGGACAGATGTATCGGTTATTTTAGACCTAATGATTCATGATATAGATATTGTCCTTCATTTGGTTAAATCACCCGTCAAAAGAATTTCGGCCAGTGGCGTGGCTGTACTGAGCGAAACCCCTGATATTGCAAATGCTCGAATTGAATTTGACAACGGCTGTGTGGCGAATCTTACCAGTAGTCGCATTTCTTTGAAGCGCATGAGAAAAATGCGTCTTTTTCAGAGAGATGCCTACATCAGTGTGGATTTTTTAGATAAAAAAACAGAAGTTATTAAACTGAGTGACGAGGGTGAAAATCCTAAAGGCATCATGGATGTACCCCTTGAAATGGCTAATGGAGACAAGAAAGTTTTATCCGTAAACATGCCAGAAATACCTGCTATAAATGCTATTAATGCCGAGCTTAGCGAATTTGCTCGAGCGATCATCAACGATTTGCCTGTAAAAGTCACTGCATTTGACGGCTACCAAGCAATGGAAGTGGCTCATTTAATTTTGAAAAAAATGAGCATGCATAACCAATTGCACAATGAATAAGCCAAAAGCACGTTAATAGTTTATTGTGGACTTCTTTTACCCAAAAATGCCCATGTACAAATTTTTATATTCAGCCCTATTGATCTGCTTCGGCTTTTCGGCCTGTAATATTATCAATCCTAAAGAGCAAATACCTACCTATTTGCAACTAGAACCATTTGTATTTTCTAACCCCGACTCTAGCTTTACGGGTAGCACCACTTACAATATACCTTCGGCTTGGGTTTATGCAGATGACATTCCTGTAGGTGTTTTCGACTTACCCTGTGTCGTTCCCGTAATGATTAACAAAACCAGTAAATTAAAAATAATTGCTGCTGTGAATAACCAAGGTTTAAAAAGTTATGTCTTTCAATACCCTTTTTATCGAATTGATACGACAACCTTAGTGTATAACCCTGGAAAAGTGCAAAGTTATTCGCCCAAAACTCGATATATAAGCAGCCTCAATTCTACGTCGTTTAGATTAAAAATAAATTTTGAAGAAGGTTTACAGTTTAAGAACTTAGGTAGCGATACCGCAATGGTCATCGAAAAAAAACCAGATTATGTAATTTCTGGTGAAAATAGTGCTGCGATTTATTTAAAGTCTCCTCAAAAGTTTTCAGAAAATATTTCAGTCAATTATTTTGAATTACCCGCTGGTGCTTGTTATTTAGAATTTGACTACAAAAGCACTTTGCCCTTTCAGATAGGCTTACAAGCCGAAGATGCTGGAGGAAAAATCTATGGTGAATACCTTTCGGGCTTTAACCCTAAGGGTATTGCTAACAAAATATATTTAGACCTGGGAACCTTTACCAAAACCAATAAAACCTACAAAAAATTCTACATTAAAGTGCGTTCTTCGTTAGAAGATTTTAATGGCAAATACAGCGAAGGATATGTGGTATTGGATAATTTTAAAGTGATTTCACAATAAGCATCGAAAAAGTGTTTAATCAATTATCATCGACCAAAAAGAACGCTATTAAAGCATTTATTCTGTCCGATTTTGTGACAGCTGCGCTTTCGTGGATACTCTTTTGGGCAATCAGGCATACGACCTTATTGCAAACCAATTTTGGTAAAGCACTTACCTATATGAAGCCGATAGATTTTATCGAAGTCTTTGTTTTGCTGCCCCTTGCTTGGCTCTTATTGTATTATTTGTGTGGTACCTATTTTGACCTTTACCGTAAATCGCGCATCAACGAAATTTACCGTACACTCATCTCATGCCTCATCGGCAGTTTGTTGCTGGCCCTAATATTAGTTAGTGATGATACTGACGATATTTCTTATTTCTTCAGTATGAGCTGGCGCTATTTTTTAATACAAACCAGTCTGACCTTACTGGGGAGAATGGTTCTCCTTTTTTCTGTAAAACAAAATATTATTAGTGGTAAAGTTGGCTTTAACACTATGATTGTTGGCGGCAACGACCAAGCTATTGAAATCTACAAACAAATAACGAACAACGATAAAATACTAGGCAATATTTTCTTAGGATTTGTGTATTCACAAAAAGAAACGGGCAATGGAATGAGTAACTATCTACCACAATTAGGTAACTTGTCGCAGCTTGAGGAAATTATAGATACTCATAAAATAGAAGAAGTAATAGTGGCTGTGGATAGCTCTGAAAGAGGGCTCTTAGAAAATATCTTGACCAGACTAAGTTATAAAGCTGTTGTCGTAAAGGTTTTACCCAATTTATACGATATCATATCCGGATCTGTCAAAACGAGTAATGTTTATGATGCTATATTGGTGCATATAGAGCCCACCTTAATGCCCGATTGGCAGGCAGTTTGTAAAAGAGCCATCGACATTAGCGCCTCTGCTATAGCCATGATCTTGTTAAGTCCCATTTATCTATTTGCAGCCATCAAGGTTAAACTGTCTTCACCCGGTCCAATATTTTATAAACAAGAACGTATTGGACTATATGGCCGAGCGTTCAACATCATTAAGTTCCGCTCAATGTGTACTGCGGCAGAAATAGAAGGCCCAGCTTTGTCCCAAAAAGATGACCCACGTATTACAAAATGGGGGCGTATCATGCGTAAATGGCGTATAGATGAGATACCTCAATTCTATAATATTCTTATGGGTGACATGAGTCTTGTTGGGCCTCGTCCAGAACGAAAACACTATATTGATATCATCTGCACTACCCATCCGCATTATCGGTATTTGCATAAAGTAAAACCAGGACTTACCTCCTGGGGAATGGTAAAATATGGCTATGCTCAAAATGTAGAGGAGATGAAAAAAAGAATGGAATATGACCTTCTTTATATTGAAAACTGCTCTTTGGCCTTAGATATCAAAATTATGCTCTACACCATTATCGTGATTATCGAAGGAAGAGGGAAATAAAAACGATCTTAGTAGTTTTGGCTTTAAGGCATTATCTTGCCCTTTATAACAATAATGAGCACATGAAATATTTTTCTTTAATTGCAGTAATCTTGTTTTTTACTCTAAGTGCTAGGGCCCAAGCTGGACCTACCGAAACAGGTCTTCCCTTTAAAATTTTTGATACCAAGACGGGCGAACAAATGACCCTTAGGGAATTGGCCGACCATATTAACAAGACGGATGTTTTGTTTTGGGGCGAAGAACATAATGATAGCATTGGCCATATTTTGGAACTAAAAATGCTTAAGATGCTCCATGAACGTTACGATGAAAAACTAGTTCTATCTCTAGAAATGTTTGAAACAGATTGTCAAGTATTGTTAGATGAATACCTTGGTGGATTTATCAACAAAGAGAAGTTAATAAAAGAGGCACGAGCCTGGAACAACTATGAAGATTATAGCTCACTAGTAGACTATGCGAAAGAACATAAATTACAGGTAATCGCAGCCAATAGTCCACGTCGCTACAATAATTTAATGAGTAAAAGAGGACCTAAATCATTAGATAGTTTGGGTTCAAATTCAAAAGCACTCATAGCCAAACTGCCTATTTATGCACCCAAATCAGGTGACTACTATAAAAAATTTGTAAATATCATGGGAGGTGAAAACAATATCCACAGCCCGAATATGTTTGCATCCCAATGCCTTTGGGATGCCACTATGGCCAAAAGCATTGAACAAGCCATTAGTAACAATAAAAAGAATGGCTTAGTAATGCATATTTGTGGTCGTTTTCATAGCGATGAATATTTGGGTACAGTAGCCCAATTACAACGCCGAAACAAAGACAGAAAAGTACTTACCATTAGCTGTTTCCCAGCTGAAGATTTTTCAAAACCAAATTACGAGGCTTATGAAAACCTAGCTGATTTCGTTGTATTGGTGATGAAGAAAGGGGAATAGTCTTTTGTTTTTGTAGAACTACTTTTTTTCTTGTCGTTCGCGTGCTATCCTTTTTTTGGAGTGTATAAATTCATAAAAATTATCGAAATTTTTACGATACGTAATACCCATACCTTGGCGTGCTACGTTGTTACCAACAAATAAGTCATAACTACTCGTACGGAAACCAATTAAACTAAATCCTCCATCGGGCGTCAATAAATATTGGGCCCTAAAATCACCTGCAAGATTAAAGCTACTGGTGTTTTGGTTATTATTAGAGGGCCTTCCCCAATCGTAAGCGCTACCTATTTGTAGGCTCAATCGATCATTAAAATAATTTTTCTTCAAACCAAATTTGACTTGGTTGCGGGTATCGGTAGAGCTAATTGGACTGCTTCCTGAGCTAGCACTTGTGCTCACATCCTGTCCAAAACTTTTGTATTGTACTAATACCTGTAATTTTTGATCACCTAATAACTTATTCAAAGCCGAGCTCAGTAATGGCGAAGCTTGTGAGGCAATCGTTTCGCCCAAGGTATTTTTGGCACCCGTTACAGCAAGAGTACTTGTAATGCCTTGGGATGGAATAAAAGAACCCAAAAGAAGCAGTGAACTTACTTGGTTGGTTAAGGCTGTCTTATCACTATTATTAATTCGGTTTAACTCAGCGTAAGCAGTGGTACCTATCGATCTTTTTTCGACCAATTCAATCTCGTAATTAAGGTCGGGGCTAGCCAAAGTGCCCTTCATACGCAACTGAACATTTACTGCCTGAGCGGTTTTAGCATCTTCTTCTTCTTTGCTACCTTTTATAATTTCTGCTTTATTATTATCTAACAAATCAAAAAGCCTAGCCGTGGTGGGATAAGTAGCTTGAACATCCAAGCGTGTATTAGCTATATTACCCGCAAAAGATATAGAACTACCTGCATTGATTAAAAATTCTTTAGAAAGGACTTGCCTAAATGTAAACAGATATTTACCACGTTCAATATTGTAGGTTCCAAACATAGAATAATCTTCGTTTGCAGGCACATCAATGGATAAATTACCATTACCATTGGCCGTTATTTGATCTCCAGTATTAGGATCAAGTACCAAGGTAACATCCATTAAATTGTTGAGGATGGCCGATATTTTAACGCCCAATTTATCTTTTGATTTAAGGGCTTGCTTATTTGGTGCATTGCCAATTGTTTTAAAGGTGATATAGGTATTTACACTGTGGTCGCCTGCTGAATTATACGGTAAATACAAACTGGATTTCTGGGTAGGAGTGGCGCTGATAGCCATATTGATATTGCTGAGACTACCAGATACGCTAAAATTGGCTTTTGCAATCACATGCCCATAAAAAAGATCGTTTTCATAATCTTTTAAATTAACCACCTCGAATTGATCAGTATTCAGCTTGATATCAAAAATGGGATTGTTGATTTTACTAAACTGAAGGGTTCCTGTAGCCATTGCTTTGTTTTTGTACACATCAAACAATTCAATATTATCAAGGCTTAGGGTTTGATTTTTAATTTTAATGTTCCCTTTAGGGATATTGTATAATGCTCCAATATAATCAACCTTTGCCAATACATTAATGAGTGATAAGCCACCCTCAAATTCAGGATTTTTAAGACTTCCATTAATGGATACTTCCCCATCTAAAGTGCCTCCAATTTTACTGGCATAACCTTTTAGAAATGGTTGTAAAAATTTAAGTGGGAAATTGGCTATGCGCAGCTTGGCATCTAATTGTTCGGCAGATTGTGTGTTTAAAGAAATTTTTCCCTCACTCAGCAGAGAAAATTTGGGATTAAAAATGCCACTGTTTTTATCTAACAATACCCAATCTTTTGCAGCATCATAATTGCCGATAATCTTGATCAAGCCAAGGGTGTCACCAAATAATGAAACCCCAGAAGCTTCCATATTGGCAGTTATTTTAGCTTTATCAAAAATATTTTGCAGACTAAATTGTCCATTAATTCGGCCTTCAGGCTTATACTCAGCAGCAGATGTAAGGCTAGCTAGCTGTGCAATGTCAAGGTTGTACGTATTGATGAATATGGGGTGGCCAGGCTTAGCCAAATCAGTATGAACCTTCAATTGCTGAAGGCCTGAGCTCAGGTTAAAATTGTTGATAGATAAAAAATTATTGGTATAAACAATTTTGTTATTTGCTTCAATTTCCCACTTAGCATTATTCAGATAAAACTCAGAAGGCAAAAAGGAAAGGTACAAGGAATCCCTACTCGTGTAGGCTTTTCCAGCAATTGTAGCGGTACCATATTGTTCATCAGATTTAGTAATTATAGTATACTTTAAGGAATCATTTCCCAATTCGGCATCTAAATCGAGTGAGGTATTCAATAAATTATCGCCTACAATAAAAGAGGCAATAGACGTTTTTAAGGAAAGATTATTATAGTCTCCTAATCCCAAAACCTTTGCTTTATAAAATTTAAGACTTCCCACTTTGCCAAACGGCACAGTAGCATCTAAACTTAAAGAGCGGGTGCTTGTATTAAAGTTTCCTAAAATGGTGGAGCTGTCAAATCCGCTCATATGAAGGGTAAAGGCCTTCAATAAATTATCGACTTCATGAGTCTTAATTCGAAAATTCAAATTTTGATTGGCTGCAATACTAGCAGGCGCCTTGATATAATTAGGCAAGTACTTGCTCAAATAAAATTGCATGGAGTTGGGTATTTCACTCAACAAAAATTGGCCATCAACTTTTGCGCGCAACAAATTACTTTCAACATCAAGATGCTTTGCCTGTCCATCGTTATAGGATAAGATATTGATAGAATCCAAATCCATACGCTGGCTATGGCGATGAAGGTCGATATTATAGAGTTTAGCCGAACCTGTAAAATCATCAATGGTTTTACCAGAACAATTAAGGTCAAAATCGGCAGACAAAGTGGTCGGCGCTTCCACAAAATGTAGCGCCTTCAAATCACTACTCAACAAGTTTGCTGTAGCCACAATTTTGATATCCTTTTCACTAAAATCGATACTACCATTAAAGGCAGCAGCTAGATTACTGTCGTTTATCATTAATTGCCCATCAAATTTACTTTTATCAAAAACACCATCGGCTACGATGTCTCGATAAGTATATCCGTTAAAAGTAAAATCCTGAAAGGTAGATTTTGCTTTTATATGAAAGCCCGCCAGGTCGAAACTGGCACCTTGCAATTGAGCCTTAAAAGTAGTCTTGCCTAAACTGCTTTGGTTTAATAAGCGCCCTACATCAAAAGAGGAGGAGCTAAGCGTACCTGAATAGGTAGGATTTGACCTGTAGGGCATCTTCATCACCATGTCGGCAGATGCCATTCCTAAATTGGTTTTGACAATTCCTTTTGCTGCAAAATCATGTAGAAATCCTTTGAAACTACCGCTAAAATAGGCGTAATCAATAGCCTTAATATTAATGTTGGGATTATTTTTGAGCGTGGGTGCATATTTGAGCACAGAATTTCCAGTTGTGAAAATTTCCCCATTTTGAAAATCGAAAATACTCGAATCCACATACGGCAGGCCGATTATGGATAGATCGCCTTTTAGGGTACTAAATCCATCTGTAGCGTTTAGATTTTTGGCCACCAAACGATCTACCGTTCCTTTAGCCTCGCCCGAAATTTTAGTGATACCAATAGGCAAATCATTCAATTGAGGAGCAAAAAAGGCTACATCCTTTGCATCTACCTGTGATTCTTTAAGCCGTGCATCCATTTTCACCTTAGCTATATAATCTTCGAAATCAGGAAACCGATCATAATGCATGGCATAATAATCACCAATAGTACTGTTGTTGGTTTGGATAAACAACTCAGTGCATAAAGCAGCAATTGGTGACAAACTAACTTTGCTTTGCAGTTCTTTTACTACAAAACCACTTCTTTCTTTAGCACTAAAATGATCAATGCGGGCGCGCAGGGTATCTCCAACAACTGTTACATTTTTAATGTCTGTATTTAAATCATGGACCTCAATATACTCGGGATCAAATTGCTTATCAATCGCTTTTTCTTCTTTACTAACATACCTAAAATGTACTTCATCAAACAATAAATTGCCTAATTTCACCTGCCATCCACCGGGATTAAAAGCAGTCGTATCTATTACAAATGGCTTTTTGGGGGAGGGTGGCTTACCACCTTGATAATCGCGCACACGAATAGAGCTTTTGGCTAGGCTTATATTGGTAATATCAATTAGTTTCTTTGTATAATTAACATCCTCAACATTGACCAAAAAACGACCAAAATCCAAATCATAATCATAGCCTACCCAGGCATCGTCCATATGAAAACGAACATTGTCGAGCATGATCTTATCGAGATCGAATTCAAAACTTTGCTGTGAGGTATTTTTCTTTTTCGAGTCGCTCGCAAAAGCTTCTTCAATAAAGGCATAATTCCAATTTGCATTATTTTTTGGACGATACAAATGAATAAAAGCATTTGATAGACCTAGGTAATGCAGAACAGGTGTGCCTGCATTTAAGAAAAACCAATCGGTAATGCGAAGCTCAGCTTTGCCGATCGAGGCCAATGTATCCCTTTGTTGGTCTTCAATATAAAGTCCCTCCAGCAAAACATGGTTGAGCAAATCAATGCGCACATTTTGAACAGATACTTTAGTCTGTAGTTTTTTAGACAGAATAGAGGTAGCCCTTTGGGCTAAATAGGTTTGCACAGAACCCATATTCACCAACACCAATAGCAAGATTATCAAAGCTATTACTGTCAGAAAAATATTTCGACATATTTTAAGGATTCTTTTCACAGGTTGTTGGCACAAATATAAGTTCTAAGTATGGTATATTGAGTATCGCAAGGACGAAAGTTTATAAAAGTGTTATTCCTGTAAATAGCCCCAAGCAATGCTTGAGGCTATTTGTTTAGTATCATTAAATGTTAAACCTTAAAAACCAATATTAATATGCACTCTAGGCCTAGCTAAAACAATGTGAGGAGGAGGGCAATAATCGGGTGATGGACTCACCACTACAGGAACTTGTTGGCAATAATTTACTGGTCGGCGATATACTCGGCGAATGCGATAAGCACCACTATTTCTGCCATAGGTATCATTGTAATAGGCATCATTGTTATGATTACAATGGCTTCCATTTGGGTAGTAAGCGTTGTTATGATTGCAATTACCAGCATTGTTATAATAGCCGTTTTTGTTATGGTATCGGCCAGCATCATGATGGCGATTATAGCCACCGCGGCCTTGTGCATGAGTAAAGGTGGCCAAGCCCACCAATAAAACGAATACTGAGAAAAAGATTTTGCTGTTCATCATTGTAGTTTTTTGACTGTTGTGAAGAATATTGATTACGATTTTCACAACTAAGACTACATAGATGAAATTGGGTTTAATTAAGACTGAAAAATACTGAAATCCATTTTAGCCTTTTCCAGAAAATATTAAGAGGACCCGTAGCTATGCCAGAATAAGGAATACCCTTTAATAATAATTAGAAGGTATACCTGAAATAAATGAAAATAAGCATGGTATAGTATTTTTGACAATAGTCTTACAACAACTGTCTGATCAACTCTTCTTGGCTTACGCCCTCGGCTTCAGCTTTATAATTGCGCACTACCCTATGGCGCAACACAGATAAGGCCATGGCTTGTACATCCTCAATATCGGGTGAATATTTTCCTTTGAGTAAGGCGTAACATTTTGCCGCCAATACCAAATATTGTGAAGCCCTTGGGCCAGCACCATAAGCAATGTATTGCTTAGTAAGCATAGGCGCATTATCATTGGATGGTCTTGTTTTTTGTGCTAGGGATACGGCATATTCCAACACATTATCAGCAACGGGCACGCGGCGAACCAACTCTTGAAAAGCTGCAATTGTATCAGTATCCATTACTTTACTCACCCTTGCGTGGACCGCACCAGTAGTATTTTTGACAATATTTTTTTCTTCTTCAAAAGAAGGATAATCCAAATGAATCATAAACATAAAACGATCCAGCTGCGCCTCAGGCAAAGGATAAGTTCCTTCCTGCTCAATGGGGTTTTGCGTGGCCAAAACAAAGAAAGGGCTGGGCAATTTGTAGAGTACACCACCAGCAGTTACATTCTTCTCTTGCATGGCTTCAAGCAAGGCTGCTTGGGTTTTGGGCGGTGTTCGGTTAATTTCATCAGCCAAAATAATATTGGCAAATAAGGGACCTTTAACGAATTTAAAATTGCGTTGTTCATCCAAAATCTCTGCCCCTACAATATCACTCGGCATCAAATCTGGCGTAAACTGAATACGTTTGAAAGACAAATCCATTACATCAGCCACTGTTTTGATGAGTAAAGTTTTGGCCAAACCGGGTACACCCACCAAAAGGCTATGACCATTGCACAGCATGGATATAATTAATTGGTCTACTACATCGTGTTGTCCAACAATTACTGCACCAATGGCTTTTTTCAATGCTTCGAATTGTACCTTTAGGGCCTGAGCGGCTTCAACATCTGAAGAATATAATGACATAGAATAGGAATCGTTTATTTTAGGATGTGAAAGGTCTGTTTTTTTGCGAACACAAACAAAAACTTTTAGCAAAATTTATGAAAGATATAAGCTTGAATGAAGCGCAGCAGCAAGTTGATGACTGGATTAAAACGATTGGCGTACGCTACTTCTCAGAATTAACCAATTTGGGCATTTTGATGGAAGAAGTGGGTGAACTATCCCGCGTCATGGTGCGTCAATATGGAGATCAGTCGTTTAAAAATAATGAAACAGACCCAAATCTAGCCGATGAAATGGCTGATGTTTTGTGGGTTTTAATGTGTTTAGCAAACCAAACAGGCGTAAATCTGAATGATGCTTTTACTAAAAATATGGAAAAGAAAACACTTCGCGATGCAACGCGACATCTCAACAATCATAAATTGAAATAAATATATCATGCCCACAGCTATTATTACAGGCGCTACACAAGGAATTGGCGCTGCAATTGCCCATAAGTTGGCTTCCGAAAAATTTACATTATGCATTTGTTCACGAAACGAAACTGAACTCATTGACTTTAAAAATAAATTAGAACATTTGGGCAGCCCAAAAGTTTATATCCAGGCCGCAGATTTATCGGATAAAGAAGTTGCCAAAAAATTTGCTCTTTTTGCATTAGAGCAACTCCAATCAGTAGATATATTAGTGAACAATGCGGGGGTATTTATACCGGGAAACATTTGCGAAGAAGCTGAAGGTCAGTTAGAACAAATGATGAATCTCAATTTATATTCAGCTTATGCTATTACACGCATCATAGCACCCAAGATGAAAGCATTAAAAAAAGGACATATTTTCAACATATGTTCGGTGGCTAGCCTCAAAGCATACCCTATGGGTGGTTCTTACAGCATCAGTAAATATGCGTTACTAGGCTTTTCAGACAATCTGCGAGAAGAACTCAAAATGGACCAAATTAAGGTGACGGCAATTTGCCCAGGCGCCACCAATAGCCGTTCTTGGCAAGGAAGCGGCGTAGCAACAGAGCGGATTATGCCTGCCGAGGATATAGCCAAAATCCTATGGACAGCCTATGATTTGGCCGAAAGCACCAATCTCGAAACGATTGTTATGCGGCCACAATTCGGTGATTTATAGGCGAATTATTTTAATTATAACATTTGAATTTACGGTAAACAATACCTTTGTCCCACATTTTATTAAAACATAAAACACAAACAATGAAAAAGTCATTACCCTTTATCCTCGTTTTATTGGCCATAATCATGATTGGCGGATGCATGTCTTGTAGTATTCAACGCAGCCTTGTAGGACTCGACGAAGATGTAAAAGCAAAATGGAGTCAAGTACAAAACCAATACCAAAGACGTTATGACCTAATTGATAACCTGGTAAATACGGTTAAAGGTGCAGCAAATTTTGAAAAAAGCACTTTAACCGATGTGATCAATGCCCGTTCAAAAGCAACCTCTATTACACTAAATGCAGAAGATCTATCTCCAGAAAAACTACAAGAATTTCAAGCAGCACAAGGACAATTAACCCAAGCTTTGGGCAAATTGATGGTCGTAAATGAAGCTTACCCTGAATTGAAATCAAATGCGAATTTCTTGAAATTACAAGATGAATTGGCGGGTACCGAAAACCGAATCGCCGTTGAGCGTAAAAACTATAACGAATCAGTACAGGCTTATAATGTGAAGACAAGAATTTTTCCAAACAACATTTTTGCTGGACTCTTGGGCTTTAAAGTAAGAGGAACATTCGAAGCGGATGCTGCTGCACAAAAAGCACCAAGCGTTAAATTTTAAACCAAATTATTCAACAGGGGGAGCGCAAAAAACTAATGCCCATTGGCTCTAGTTTTTTGCGTTTCTTTTTATACAATATTTTATGTTTTCTTGGTTACGAAAAAACAAATCGCTATTGTCGCAAGACATACAGGATGCTGTAGTAGCAACAATTGCTGCCGCTGAAAAGCGCAGCAGTGGAGAAATCCGTGTTTATATTGAATCTCATTGTACGATGGTTAACCCAATAGACCGAAGTGCAGCAATTTTTGAGCAATTGAACATGCACCAAACCAAAGAACGCAATGGGGTGTTATTATACCTTGCCCTCATAGATAGGCAATTTGCTATAGTGGGAGACCAAGGAATCAATCAAAAAGTCGGTGGAAATGAGTATTGGGAATATATAGCTACCAAATTAAAAGAACATTTTAAGGCAGGGCAAATAAAGGAAGGAATTTGCTTTTGTGTTACAGAAATTGGGATGAGCCTCGCAAAACATTATCCAGAAGATGGCAGTGAAAATATTAATGAATTACCTAACGAAATTGTATTTGGAAAATGAGGACAATAATCAATAAATATTATTTCGCTTTTTTTCTATTTGCTGCTGCAATGAGCAATATGTTTTCATTGGCTTTTGCTGCGGATAAAGATTTCCCATCATTGCCCAATCCGCCTCGTTTGGTGAATGATTTGGCAGGATTTATGAGCAGTCAAGAGCAGGCCTCCTTAGAACAAAAACTAGTCGCATATTCCGATTCTACCTCCAATGAGATTGCTATTGTAACCGTGCAAAGCATTGGCCAATATGATATCTCAGATTATACCGTACAACTGTTTAATAAATGGAAAATTGGCGGAAAGAAAAACAATAATGGATTACTCATAGTAGCATCAAAAGAGGAAAGAAAAATTTGGATTAGTACGGGATATGGCCTAGAAGGAGCACTTCCCGATGGCTTGATTGGACAAATCATTAGAGATGAAATAGAGCCTAACTTCAAACAAGGAAATTTTTATGCAGGTTTTGAAGCAGGCACCAATGCCTTAATGGAAGCGGCAAGAGGTGAATACACTGCCGAACCAAAGACCCAACACAAAAAAGGGGCTGGTGTAGGAACAGCTGTTTTCATTATCATCATAATTTTAATTTTCTTATCGGCATCACGCGGCGGTGGTGCTGGGGGAGGTGGTCTACTTAATAATGCAGGCTGGATAGCGGCAAGCATGCTGAGTAATAGAAGTTATGGCTCTGATTGGGGTGGTGGTTCATCATCTGGTGGAGGTGGTTTTGGTGGCTTTGGAGGTGGATCATCTGGGGGAGGTGGTGCAGGGGGAAGCTGGTAAAAAGTATAGTCGACCAATTTGATCATTATGGACAAATGGTACACTTAACTACTGGTAAAACCGCGCTTAATATGAACACTACCCTGGCAGTTCAAAGACATATTGACTATCGATTAAATCCAAAAAAATAAAAGCGATAAGTATAAGGGCTAAAATCAGTGCATGAGTGAGATTTAGATCAAAATGCTCTAATAAAACTAAACAATGAATAGCGCCATAAAAAACCTTCATATTGCAGAGCAAAAGGCCGAAAAACTCTTTGACGAGATACAGCAAAGGGCTATGATCAAAGCGGGCCTTAGCGAAAAGGAATTGAATCTTCAAATATTCGATCTTGCTTATGAATTATTTGGGATCAAAAAGTATTGGCACAAGCGTATTGTGCGTTCGGGTGAAAACACCCTTCTACCCTATGCCGAAAACCCTAGAGATTTAATCCTACAAGAAGATGATATCCTCTTCTTTGATTTCGGCCCTGTATTTGACGAATGGGAAGCTGATTTTGGTCGCACTTATGTATTAGGCAATCATCCAGCAAAACAAAAATTAGCTAATGATGTAGCAATAGCTTGGGCGGAAGGGAAAGCCTTTTATGAAGCCAATAAAAACAGCAACTTAACCGGTGCAGATTTTTATCAATATACCAAAGCATTAGCCACAAAATATGGATGGGAATATGGCAATGAACATTGTGGACATTTAATTGGCAATTTCCCGCATGAACAAATTGTGGGTGAGGAAATCATCCATTATCTCCATCCTGAAAATAATACTTTGATGAGCGCTCTTGACAAAAACGGCAATGAGAGATTCTGGATTTACGAAATCCACTTTATCGACAAGACACTTGCTATTGGTGGATTTTATGAGCAATTATTGAGCTAAAAATTATTCAAAGACAATCTTCTTTTCTCGCTTAGTTTCTATCCTGCCCACCTTAGCAAAATATTGATTTTGCTGATTCAAAAAATCATCCATTTCATTTTCGTGTTGTGCTGAAACGCTGAACAATAAACCTCCTGAAGTTTGGGGGTCGCAATAAGTAATAAAATCTAAGCCCGTCATTCCTTCAATATCTGCCAATTGTGCATTGTAATTTCGGGTAGTATTATCCGGAAAAACAAATTGGGCTGCAAGTGCTTTTGCTGCTTCCATCACAGGCAAATCTACCTTACTTATAATCGCTGAAAACTGATGCGTGGATAACATCTCCAACAAATGACCGGCAAAGCCAAAGCCCGTAATATCTGTCATTGCGGTAACATAGGGAAATTTCGAAAGCTGTTCGCCTATACTGTTTAATCTCGTTGTTTCTGCTAAAAATTCAAGGTATTGCTCATCACTCAGTTTGCCTCTTTTGAGCGCTGTAGCCATAACACCAATGCCCAATGGTTTAGTGATATAGAGTATATCTCCTAATTGTATACTGTTGTTTTGTTTGATATTTTCTTTGTGCACTAAACCCGTAACAGCCAAACCAAACAAAGGTTCTGGCGTATCAACACTATGCCCACCTGCTAGCGGAATACCCGCTTCGGCACAAATAGATTGTGCTCCTTTAATCACTTGCTGCGCCATTTCAGGCGCTAACTTTTCTACTGGCCATCCCAAAATGGCAATAGCCATTAAAGGTTTGCCCCCCATGGCATACACATCACTAATGGCATTACAAGCAGCTATTCTTCCAAAATCATAAGCATCATCTACTATGGGCATAAAAAAATCAGTGGTACTGATGATGCAATTTCCATGCTCAATTTCATAAACTGCTGCATCATCTTTTGATTCATTCCCAACCAACAAATTCTTAAAAATTTGGTCTTGCTTACAGCCATTCAAAATCTCATCAAGCACTGCGGGTGCTATTTTGCAGCCACATCCTGATGCTTTACTGTATTGGGTTAATTTGATATCCACGTATAGGTTTAGTTTAAAGAATCTATAATCTGTTTCACTTTCAAGGCATTGATACTAGGGTCAATTGTATCCGAGACCACACATACCATAGCTTGCTTTTTATTATTGTACAGGTGCGTGTAAGCCTTATCGTAATATTGTAAAGAACGCCGAGCAACATCCGCTAATTTCCCATCATCTAAATATTGCAGACAAAGCTTGGCATTATCGCCACCCAATTTTTCGGAAATTTTATGAACACATTCTTTTAAGGCGGCAATATCGGTTGTGCTATAATCCTCCACTAATTTTTGAACCCTTAGCTCGAAAGGAATATCAATCTTGATAATAGTAGCTTGTTTCATTTGCAACCAAAGCGCATGAGGAATTTTATTAAAGCCTATAGTTTGGGATTCATCCTCTAAAACAATTAATTGATCTAAGCTTAAGGTAGAAAAGGCATCAAACAGGTAATGTTCAAAATTTTGTTGCGGATGTTGCCGATCTTCGTTTATCGCACCAAATGCAGAACCCTTGTGATGGGCAATAGCTTCTAAATCGACCGACTGAATATGCAATGCAGCGAGCTTTTTCAGGATATCTGTCTTACCAGAACCTGTGCTCCCACCAATTAAAACTAGATTGAACTTACTTTCAAAATATTGCAAAACATAATTTCGAAAGGCCTTGTACCCACCAGATAAAATTTGGGCATCGAGCCCAGAAGTATTCATGAGCCAAGCAAAACTATTACTCCTCATCCCACCTCTAAAACAATACACAAAAACCTTGCGACCTTGTGCAATTGCTTTGACTTGCGTGACAAACTGAACCATTTTAGGCGATACAATTTCAAGACCCCTAGTAACAGCTGTTTCTTTTCCTTGTTGCTTATACATCGTACCAATTTCGGCACGCTCAGCATCCTCAAAAAGAGGCACATTAATGGCACGAGGAATATGCCCTTTGAAATACTCTATTGGCGACCGAACATCAATAATAACAGCATCTTTACTATCTTGTAGAAAAGTATTTACCGGCAATCCCTTTGCTTGCATAGACACAAGGTAATTTTAATTTAGGAATACCTGCCCATTATTCATAAACCTTCACCACATTCTTCAGTTCATTAAGCTTCATCAATGCCTCTACGGGAGTTAATGTATTGATGTCTGTTTCGCTCAAGATACGCTGCACTTGACGTAAATCGTCAGACAAACCATCGAAAATATTGAGTTGAAAATGCTGTGCTGGCTTGAGCTTTTTCATTTTCTCTGTGTTGTCTTTTACACCACCATGTTTTTCTTCGAGCTGCGCCAAAATTTCATCGGCACGTTCAATCAAATTGGGTGGCATACCAGCCATTCGAGCAACCTGAATACCAAAGCTGTGCCGACTACCTCCTTTGGCCATTTTGCGCAAAAAGATAACCTGATTATTGGTTTCTTTATGGGTGATATGGTAATTCTTTACGCCGGATAATTGATTTTCCAACTCATTCAATTCGTGGTAATGAGTGGCAAAAAGAGTCTTAGGTTTTTCTTTGCGCTGGTATAAATGCTCTACTATGGACCAAGCAATGGAAATTCCATCATAGGTACTCGTACCACGACCAATTTCGTCCAGCAATACAAGGCTTCGCTCCGAAATATTATTGACAATGCTAGCCGTTTCGTTCATTTCCACCATAAAGGTACTTTCTCCCCCACTCAGATTATCCGATGCACCCACACGGGTAAAAATCTTATCTGTAAGCCCAATTGTTGCAGCAGCAGCAGGCACAAAACTTCCCATATGCGCCATCAAGGTAATGATGGCCGTTTGACGTAACAATGCCGACTTACCACTCATATTAGGCCCGGTAAGAATGATGATTTGTTGTTCGTCTTTATCCAATAAAATATCATTAGCTACATATTGCTCACCCATAGCCAATCGTTGTTCAATTACAGGATGGCGGCCATCTTTAATATCCAAAATGGGTTCTTCTACCAAAGTAGGTTTGCGGTAATTGTAGCGCTGTGCATTATAGGCAAAACACAATAAACAATCTAACTGAGCAACGATGTAGGCATTGTTTTGAATAGCACCAATAAAGGGATCAATAGCCACTAATAATTGTTGGTACAAGGACAATTCAAGAGCCAGTATTTTATCTTCTGCACCTAATATTTTTTCTTCATATTCTTTCAATTCGGGGGTAATGTACCGCTCGGCATTCGTCAAGGTTTGTTTACGAATCCAATCATTGGGCACTTTATCTTTGTGCAAATGCGTCACTTCGAGGTAATATCCAAAAACATTATTGAAGGCTACCTTTAAGGAGCTAATCCCTGTATTTTGACTTTCTTTTTGTTGGATGGCCAATAAATAATCTTTACCACTTCGTGAAATGGTACGCAAAGCATCCAGCTCTTCGTGCACGCCATTTTTAATAATTCCCCCCTTGGCAGCGACGGCAGGAGCAGCTTCATCAATGGTAGCGACGATGCGTTCTTGCAGCTCTTGACAAGCTTGAATTTGCTGCGCCATTTGCACCAAAATCTTATTGTCTGAAGCAGCACATAATTGTTGTATTGCCCCAATATGATGTAATCCTTTAGCCAATTGTAACACTTCGCGCGGACTCACTTTTTTGAGGGGTACTTTCGAAATGAGTCGTTCCATATCACCCACTTGTTTGATATGTTTACCCAATTCTTCAGTCAAGCTTTGTTCTTTGATAAAGAATTCAACTAAATCTAAACGCTGATTAATTTTAGTCAAGTCAAACAAAGGCAAGACCATCCAGCGCTTCAAAAGCCTTGCCCCCATTGGTGTTTGGGTATTATCTAAGGCTTGTAATAAATGGGTACCGTTGTCTTGTCCATTACTCAATAATTCTAAATTTCGAATAGTAAAACGATCCATCCATAAATAATCTGCAGCAACAATACGTTGAATAGCATTGATGTGCTGGAGATTAGCGTGCTCTGTATCTTTGAGGTAGTGAATCGCTGCTCCGGAAGCAATAATGGCCGAACGCAAATCTTCTACGCCAAAGCCTTTGAGCGATTGGGTATTAAAATGTTTGAGTAAGGTTTCATATCCATAGCTATCCTGAAAAATCCAATCTTCTAATGCAAAGGTGTAGGTTTTATTATCAAAATTTTCTTTAAAATGACGCTGTTTGGATTTAGATAATACAATTTCTGAAGGTTGAAAACTCTGCAGTAATTTATCCATATAAGCCTCATCTCCTTGCGCCGTAAATAATTCTCCCGTGCTGATATCAATAAAGGCAACACCACAAATATGGTCGGTCAAGTAAAGTGCTGCCAAAAAATTATTGGTTTTGTTCTCCAATAATTTGTCGCTGGTGGCTACCCCAGGAGTAACCAATTCCGTCACTCCTCTTTTCACAATTCCTTTAGCCAATTTGGGATCTTCAAGCTGATCGCAAATAGCAACGCGATACCCTGCTTTAACCAACTTGTGTAAATAGGTTTCTAAAGAAAAATGAGGAAAGCCTGCCAATTCTATAGCAGATGCCGAACCATTTGAGCGCTTAGTAAGGGTAATACCCAACACTTGCGCGGCGATAATTGCATCGCCTGCAAATGTTTCGTAGAAGTCACCTACCCGAAAAAGCAAAACAGCATCGGGATATTTAGTTTTTATCTCCCGGTGTTGCTTCATTAATGGTGTTTCAGCACCTGCTTCCTTTTTGGCCATATATAGGCAAACTTAAACAAAATAAAAGGCCTTTTTCATATCGGTTTTCAACAGTGGGGATAACTTAAAATGACTTTTACTTTTTTAGAAAAGCTAACTTGCAAGGCCGCATTATTGGATAATTGTACAAAATGAATACGAGCCAGCCCAAAATCAAATTAGCATGGACTACTTTTGATATAACTTTAGAAGTTATAGGCCTTATTGCGCTAATGGGTATTTGGATGATGTTGCTTTACTTTTACCCAAAGCTACCCCACACCATTCCGATACATTTTGATGGTGCAGGTAAAATTGATGGCTATGGCAATAAATTCATCATCATTTTTGAGCCTATAGGAGCAAGCGTCCTTTTTATAGGCTTAAGCATCTTAAATAAATACCCACATATTTTTAATTATTCAAGTCAAATTACCCCAGAAAATGCAGCATACCAATATCGTTTGGCTACGCGCTTGATTCGATACATCAAGTTGGTAATTGTGCTGCTATTTGCTTTTATCATGTACACAAGTATCCAATCGGCATATACTCAAACTGATGGAGACGGCCTCATACTCTTACCTATCTTCTTAGCACTTATCATCATTCCTAATCTAGTTGTTTTGATAAAATCTACCCAAACCAAAAAAACAAAATAGACAATGGAATTATTCGATATTAAGCCTAAGGATCTAAAAAATCTTTTACCCAAAGACGGCATGGTATGCTATTATGGCAAAGTCCTTTCGCCACTTGAGGCACAAACATATTTTGACGTTTTGAATCAAGGTATAGAATGGAAAAATGATGAAGCTATTATCTTTGGTAAGCACATCATTACTAAAAGAAAAGCCGCTTGGTATGCCGATGAAGCTTTTAAATATACCTATTCCAAAATCACTAAAAAAGCTTTGCCTTGGACAAAGGAACTTTTAAAGCTAAAAAGTTTGGTTGAGCAACAAAGCCAAGAAAGCTACAATTCTTGCCTCTTAAACCTCTATCATGACGGCAATGAGGCAATGTCTTGGCATAGTGACGATGAACATAATTTAAAGCAAAATGCAGCTATAGCCTCTTTGAGTTTAGGCGCTGAGCGAAAATTTGCCTTCAAGCATAAGCAAAGCAAAGAAGTGCTTTCGCTCGTTTTAGAACAGGGTAGTTTATTAATCATGAAGAACGAAACCCAAAGGCATTGGCTGCATCGCCTAACACCATCCAAATTAATAAAAGATGCTCGGATTAATTTGACCTTCAGAACAATTGTTCCCTAAAATAGGTTCAGCAAAAAACAAGGTATCTTATAAATTAGATAAAGCAGCCATAGCTGCTACCTTGTCTTGCTGCAATTGCCCCTTTAAAGCTTCAAGACTATCGAATTTCTGTTCATTTCGTAATCGACTAATGAAACAAACTCTTATTTCATGGTCATAAATATCTTGGTCAAAATCGAATAGATGAACTTCAATCTTCACTTCATTATCTGTAACTACTGTTGGATTATAGCCAAGGTTCAACATGCCTTTGTACCAATGGTCTTTTACAAATACCCTTACTGCATACACGCCAATTTTGGGCACCAATTTATCGGTATCTAACAAGGCTATATTAGCGGTGGGGAATCCTATACTACGGCCACGTTGAGCACCCCTTATTACTTTTCCGCTAATAGAATAGGCCGAACCCAGCATTTGATAGGCAGATGCTACATTACCTTCTGCCAATAAGTTACGCACTTTAGTAGAGCTCACTGCAGCCGCCGAAATTAATTGTGCTGAAATTTCTTTTACCTCGTATTGAAATTGATGGACATAACTGCGCAGCATTGTAATATCGCCTGTACGGTCATGCCCAAAACGATGATCGTAACCAATAATAATGAGGAAAGGGCGGAATTGTGCTACTAAAAAATTACTGATATACTTTTCTGCAGATAGAGCAGCAAAGGCTTTGGTAAAAGGTACTACAACCACTACGTCTATCTGGGCATGGGCAACTAATGCCAGGCGCTCTTCGAGAGTGCATAAAAGCTTCAATGGCTCATTGGGGAAAATTAATTTTCGTGGATGGGGTTCAAAAGTAATGAGGACGCTTGTGCCTTTAATAGCTTTCGCCTCGTTAACTACAGACTGCAGAATGCTTTGGTGACCTTGATGTACACCATCAAAAGTACCAATAGTGAGCACTGGTTTTTCAAAAGAAGGCAAACGATCTATTCCGTAAAAAACTTTCATTAAAGCAAAGTCCCTTTTAAAAATAAATAAGCCATCGAAAAGTAAATGATGACACCAGTAACATCTACCATGGTGGCCACAAATGGTGCCGAGGAAGCTGCAGGATCAAGCTTTAAGCGCTTCAATAAAATGGGGAACATTGATCCCATCAAACTACCCCAAAGTACAATGCCCATTACAGAAAAACCAATAGTCAGGGCTACTAAGAACCAATATTGACCATAATCATAAATACCTAATGTTTGCCAAGAATAAATTCTCACAAAACCGATTACGCCTAATATCAAACCCAATACAGACCCAGAAATCAATTCTCTTCGCATTACACGCCACCAATCTTTGAGGGTTACTTCGCCCAAAGCCATTGCTTGAATAATCAGGGTAGAAGCTTGAGAACCCGTATTACCGCCACTACTGATAATTAATGGAATAAAAAGTGCCAAAAAAGCAACTTTTTGAATTTCTCCTTCGAAAGATTGCATGGCAGTAGCGGTAATCATCTCACCAAAAAATAATAAAATCAACCAGCCAGCTCGTTTACGAATAAGCTTGCCAATTGCAATATCCAAATAAGGTTCGTCAAGTGCTTCTGTACCCCCTATTCGTTGGATATCTTCGGTGTATTCTTCATTGGTAATCCAAAGAACGTCATCAATAGTTACAATACCCAACAATACGTTTTCATTATCGACTACGGGCAAGGCTACACGGTTGTTCATTTTAAAAACATCGTTGGCCACACTTTGATCGTCGTTTACATTGAGGGTAATAAATCGTCCATCAATTAAATCTGAAACCAAGGTATCGGGCCGACGCAAAATGAACTCTCGGATTCGTACATCATCAATAAATTTTCCCTGCTCATCAATAACATAAATGACATCGATTGTTTCCGAATCCATTCCAAAATTGCGGATATAATCCAAAACATTTTGAACAGACCAATTTTCATACACAGCGATATAATCGGGTGTCATTAAACGCCCTACAGAATCCTCCTTATAACCCAATAGAATAAGGGTTTTGCGACGTTCTTCGGGATCCAGTAGTTTAATTAATTCTTTAACGGTATGACTCGGCAATTCTTCCAAAAAAGAAGTACGGTCATCTGCAGGCAACTCATTCAACAGCTCTGCCACTTTTTGGGGTGGCAAACCTTTAATAACATCTTCTTGAACCTGCTGATCTAATATCTTAAAAACACTTGCAGCGCGATGAATGGGCATTAAATCAAAAGCAGTAAAGGCATAGTCTGCTTCTTCGCTCAACAAATCGGCGATATCACTAATTTGTTGTTCGTCTAACAATGCTATTAATTGCTCTCTATCTTTGGCTTCGTAGAAATGCTCAAACTGTTCAAGCAGCTCCATTTGCTCAGGTGCTAATGCCATCCGCTAGGTTGTAAAAATTTTGGCAAATGTAAATTCTAATACTCATAAAAAGACCTTGGCTTTTAGGAATTATTAAAAGCTTTACTTTCTCTCTAGCCCCAATTTAAAAAAGATAACTTAATAAAAGCCAAAAAGTTTCTTTTTCATTGTAAAACGGTGGGCTAAAGATATACGAAAATTGCCCGCGCCCAGCTCTTGCCGAGCATATTGAATGGGTGAATTATTGCTCGATCGAGTAGTTACATAATGAATACCCGCAAAATAGCGCCGAGCATTATAACCAAGACCAATACGCATAGTACCTGAGACATTGCTCCCGAAATTTGAAATGGAACCTTGGTCTCTGGACCGCAAAAGCGTATTATTGATGCCTAAACCGCCACTAGCGGCAGCGGTTATAAAAAAATGATGGGGCAAAACCACTGTATAGCCATAACCAAAACTTAAAGTGGCGATTCGGATGTTGCTATGATAAAAAGAAAAACGATTAAAAAAGTCTAGGTATTTAATATGAGTGGGCACTAGAGCAGAATCGCCTTGAACAGAAATATTGCCAACATAAATCCCTACAATAGACGAACCAGCACTTTTTTGTTGTACCTCATTTTGTAAAAATGCCCCGCGGAAGGTAAATTTTCTCCAATTAAACAGATATTGACATTCAACACCGCTATTTAAAATCATTAAATCTGGCCTTAAATATATTAGGTTGGTATTATTGTTTTTGATCAACTGGGTATTGGGCAAATAAAAACCCTTGTATCGCTGAAGATAAAAATCGACAATTAACTTTCGTCCATAAATATGGGATTGTAAATCAAGAAAATTTGTTTTGCCATAAATTTTGGTATCATTAATAACGGGCGAATTAAACCCTAAATTGATACCAATCATTTTGTAATTAAAACCAACACCAACATTGAAAGGACTATTAGGCAAGTATCTTAACCTTTCGGCATAGCCCTTATCTTGAAGCGCATAGCTGGTGTATTTGCGTGAACCAAAGGCTCTTGTGATTAATTCGTTATGATAATCGGAAATGTAGTTAGTGTCTATTTTTTTCTTCGTCTCGGATACAGATTGCGCATAGGCAAGGTTTTGAGCCCGTCCCCAAATCAAAAAATTCAAAAAAATAATACTAAATGATTTAACCCAAAATGACATTTAGGGGTGATTTGATTTTCGTTTCCGCAAATATCAACTATTTTGTGTTCAATCCACCGTAATTTATCCAAGCTGTAAATCTAAAAAAATGAACAAAACTAAGTTGTTGATCTATTTGATGATCCTGTTTTTGAACCCTTTATCAAACAGCCAAATTTCGATTGCCCAAGAAAGCGACAAGGTTTTGTTTGAAGGGAAGTTTGCGCCAGAATTTCAGATAAAGGACATAGAGGGGAACAGTCATAGTATAGCACAATATAAAGGCAAAAAAATATTATTGTCTTTTAATAGAAATGCAGGATGTCCTATTTGCCATTATCGTTTTCATGAGCTGGAAGACAGTAGTAAATATTTCAAAAAACAAAACATAATCTTATTGTCTATTTACGAATCATCTACGGATAATGTACAAATACTTAAGGATACAAATCAATGGTATCAAAAACTTGTTGCCGATCCGGAGGGCATATTATACACCCAATATGGAGTTGAAGAAAATAAAGGCAAAACGAACAAAGGCGTTTGGCACGGACTGCAGCATAAAATGGCCATGGGTAAAAAAAAATTTACTAGACCAATCACAGAAGATGGCAGGCCTTATCGCAATACCGCCGAATTTTTAATTGACGAAAATGGGAATATCCTTATCGCTTACTATAGTAAATACTTAGGAGATAGATTACCCATCAGCCTTATTAGAAAAAAACTACAATAAAAGACGAGCAAGCTATTCACATGCATATTCTTTCATGTAGTAATAAGGCTCAGTAAGATGTCCCTCAGCACAAATTGTTGCTCTCTTGATGATATCATGATCATAACCTTCTAATAAGGCTTGTAAAATATATTTTTCAAAATGGGCACCAAAATACTTTGAGGCATCTCGAGGTAATTCATTGGGCAAATTATCTACTGCCATTACATCAATAACCTCACTAGAATCTTGGAATGGCGCTACTTTGCTTAAGGTCTTTTTATCAATGCCATAAACAGGATCGGCAATGGTAGAAGAGCCCACATTAATGGGCACAGAACCATCTGTATCACAAGTAATATCAGCAACTACACTCATTCTAAAATCAGTATTCTGGACATCTGTTTTTTCAAATAGACGAGGAATTTTTTTATCCCAATAAATGCCATTAAGCAGTAGGTCTGTGTGGGGTAAATATTGCGGGAATAAACTTTCATACTTTTCGGGATGTAGATGAAACTCATCACGATTATAGCTTTTGGTCACTTTATGCTGGTATAAATAACCGCCTTTTAAATGGGTATACACGGGATAACTATATTCTTTCGAAATAAAATCTCCAGGCTCAATCGATTGAATATCCAGATGGGACATGATTTCTAAAATCCCAGAAGTCACTTTCCCCGAACCCGTAACAGCTATTTTAAAATTAGGTAATTTAAGGTGATCATAAAAAGCGAGTAACTCAGCATAGTTTTTAATCTCATGTGCTTGAGGCAAATTATACAATCCATGCTTCTTGCCAAAGGTAAGAATACCATTATGAGCCCCCACTACTCCAGCAAAAAAACCAAAACCCAATATCCGCTGACCATCGGTATGGGTAAGGCATTCGTAGTCAATCATTCTAATCTTTTTAGCAATAAAAGCTTGCATCAAGGGACGATTATACGCCTGTAATTTTTTGGTGTGCGAAAAGAAGAAATAGGTTTTACCATTTATTAAATGATCTATTGGGACTTCTTTTACACCCAACAAAACATCACATGCACTCATATCGGTTACAATTTCAATACCTTCAGCGAGATACTCCGCATCACTGTAACAACGATCGGGAGAAGACTCAACAATAATGCGCACTTCTGGATATTGGTTCATGACATCCGCGCATTGTTTAGGGGTAAAGGGCACTCGGGTATCAGGTGGATTTTTTCTTTCTCTAATAAGGCCAATGAGCATAGTATATGAGCAATTTTATACCCTTACAGGGTTGTATTGGGTTTGTTGAAAAATGTGATGGCGCGTAAAGGTCGCAAAAAGGCAAGCAACCTTTCTTTAAAAGTTATTGTACTTTGAACAATATGGAGGTTATTACTTAGAAAACAATCTATTTTTTGCTCCTCAATGGCCGAAATTTTTTGTACCGTATATTTTATTTTTAAATAAACATTCATAAAGCTACTAAAAGAGGTTCCAAACCGTATATCCACTATATTTTTTGCATAATCTAATGGTGTTAGCGATAACCTAAACAAACCTAATTGGTGTAGGTAAAAACTGAAAGCGCGATATTGCCAATAAGCTTTCTGACCGGTATTCTTAGCCGTATTGCTTCTAATTCTGAAATAGTTAAAAACCAAGAATGGAATACTCAAAAATAATAGTAACAACAGTATTGTTGCATAAAGTAAGTTCAATAAGAAATCATTCCAAGAGAAAGGCTTGGCTTGCAAAGCTTTTTGTAATTGCTCCTCATATATTTGCACAGGAGTTTTTTTGAGGTACACATCATCCATGGGTGCGGGCGAAGGCATCTTAACAATTATAGTTTCTGCACAATCGTCAACATTGCCATCTTGCATTCTTTTAATAGCATCTGCATAACTAACAGCAGTAGCAGTGTCACCGATTTTCAAATCTTTTAGCGCAATGGGCATACTGTCTTTTTGAATATAGGCCATACTTACATCCAATAAAACATCTGTTGCCTTGTATTTCGTTTTATATGCTTTGTCATGAAACAAAATTTGTGCAACTTTTAGTCGAAGCGTTTTGTTCAAGCTGTCTATGGCTACAATTTGTCCTTCACTTGCAAACCAAGCATGGGGCGGCTGCATAGGCGGCGTGCCATCGGGACTGGGACTTTCTTGAGCATCGTCATTGCCCACCGTTGTGTCAAAATCCAACCAACCAAATCCTGGAAAATATACCTGCACCCAGGCATGGGCCTGATCGGCATAATACCAATACCAACCTTTGTTTTGATCACTTCGATCAATGGTCATAAAGCCTACAGTAATGCGCGAAGGAATACCTAAAGACCGCAACATAAACAAAGTAGCACCTGCATAATAGGCGCAATATCCTTTGTGACTATCAAACAAAAAATACATCAATTTTGATGCACTAGGTATGTCGGGCACGCCCGGATTATCGGTGTAAGAAAACAATGGATTACCTTCCTCATCTTTGGACAAAAAATAATCGCGAAGCGCCAAAACCTTGTCCACAGGTGTTTTTGCATGTGCCGCAATTTTATTGGCTAATGCAGTTATACGTTGAAATTTTGCGTCCTTAGGCATTTGGGTATAGTAGTCTATAAAACGCTTATCGACATTTTCATAAGTGCCTGCTTTGCGCAATACTTGAAAACGCTGCTCTTGAAAAGCCTTTAATTGAGGGTCTTTTGCATTATAGATGAAGTAAGCGCTGTTTAATTCAGATACATAAGCCTTTGCTCTAAAAGCTGATTTAAATGTTGCTCTAAAATCTTTTTCAATAGCAATAGGCTGAACGAAAAATCCAATATTGGGTGCTAGATAAGTTTCGGGCGAAAGTTTTTTATTATAGACCTCTAGCTCTACCACCCGTTTTCCTTGATCTCCCATTCCATTGATAATTACCGAGGAATCTATGCGCGTACTATACAACGGAATTTGAGCAACATTAGGTTCAAATAAATCATTCTTGGGTATTTGCTTATCCCGTTCAAAGGTTTCAGTGCTGGTATCAAATTTCGTATAATAGAATGCGGTGAGGTATAACGGATTGGGTATATCGGTACCGGGTAAAAAATTATCGATATGGGCAGCAAATAACAATTCATTACTACGACCCTGATTACTGCGCAATTGTGCATAATCTTTAAGATCGAAATTGCCCTCTTTATCTTTGGTCAACATGCCATTTTCACCCTTATCACCTTGGCCACCAGCTTGAGCAACAACTTGTTCAAACCGGTCTTGCATTTGGTAGCTTACTATTGCGCCTATGCTAGCTATCAACAATAAAAAAAGGAAAACTCTACGCAACATAAACCACCAAAACCTTTGCGACTTATCCTTGTAGTGATGTATTTGTTCGGCCGCAAAAATGATATAAAAACTATATAAAACAGCTGGTAAAAATGCTTGGAGTAAATGCGTGACAGAATCTGTTTTTTGTTTGGCTATGAGTAATATACTGGCTACTAAAAAAATAGCTGCAATTAAATAATGAGTGTATCTCCATCGAGCAAAAGCAGCACCCAGCAACCAACTTGCCGAAAAAAGTGTACTAAAAATCAAAAATCGTACAGACAAAAAGAAAGTATCAAATTCGCCAATTGCGGTAGCGTCAAGCCCTTTGTACATAGTATAAAATACTGTAACTAGAGCAGCAAAAGTGACCAATACTCTAAATCGGAATGCATAAAACAGCACTGATAAAGACATGCCCAAGAGACAATAAAGACTTTGGCTAAGCGCATCATTTCGTAATATGGAAAAATAATCATGGGCATTTACCAGTAAGAAATAAATCACACATATAGTGGGCAAAACCAAAAAAATAATTTTGGCTAGTGTTTCGTTTACAGTGGATACCCCTTTAATTTTCATAGCTATAATTGCTATCGTCAAACCTACAACCTTTTCTTCTGCTGCAAAACCTTTTAACGTAGATTTTAAAAATGTGATTCATGCACAAATGACCTCTTATTGCTAAAACAAGTAGCTTCAGCGGTAGGCACTTGAAAGGCCTTTATACCCAATAATGATTTAATTAACGACAAATTCAAGGTGCTCTCCGGTTGTACAATAGAATACTTTTGAATAACCATTTACTGGCACTGGGGAGAGCCAGTATATACATCAGAAAATTATAATACTGCCTGGGATGGCAGCTTTGGGGTTGTAGCCTTAAATGCCAGTATATATTTTTGTTTGATACAAGTAAAAATTCAAGAAACCAGGCACTATCGAGGAATTATACAAAGGAGAAGTCAACTTAATCCGTTAAAAAGTAAATATTCAAATGTTATTGTAAATCTTTTTATCAGCATTTCATTCTTCATTAAAAAATTACCTTTGCAGCCTTCAAGCATATTATGGATTTTAAACTACAGGCCAAAGACCCCAATAGCCAAGCTAGATCAGGCGAAATCACCACTGCTCATGGTGTAATACAAACACCCATATTTATGCCCGTTGGCACTGTGGGGTCGGTAAAGGCTGTGCCGCAAACCCAACTGCATCATGACGTAAAAGCCCAAATTATTTTGGGAAATACCTACCACCTATATCTACGACCAGGAACGGAGATTTTGCAACAAGCGGGCGGACTGCATCAATTTATGGGTTGGGACAAACCTATACTCACTGATAGTGGCGGATACCAGGTATTTTCTTTGGCAGGAAAAAGAAAGTTAAGCGAAGAAGGTGCTCTATTTCAATCTCACATTGACGGTTCTCGACACATGTTTTCGTCAGAAACAGTAATGGATATCCAAAGAAAAATAGGTGCAGACATCATTATGGCCTTTGACGAGTGCCCACCCTACCCGAGTGATTATGCTTATGCCAAAAAATCGATGGAATTAACCCACCGTTGGTTGGCTCGTTGTGTCAAACGATTAGCCGAAACCGAAGCGCTATATGGATATGAACAATCGCTATTCCCTATCATACAAGGGAGCACCTTTAAAGACTTACGCCAAATTTCATCAGAATTTATAGCCTCGATGGAATGTGATGGCAATGCGATTGGCGGACTTTCTGTAGGCGAACCGGAAGATATGATGTATGAAATGTGTGGCTTATGTTGCGATGCATTACCCCTAGAAAAACCACGCTATTTGATGGGTGTAGGCACTCCTTGGAATATCCTGGAATGTATTGCTCTGGGGGTCGATATGTTTGATTGTGTAATGCCTACACGAAATGGTCGTAATGGAATGTTGTTTACCAGCAAAGGCATCATCAATATCAAGAATAAAAAATGGGAGAATGACTTTTCACCAATAGATGAAGGTATTGATTGTGAAAGCAGTAATTTTTACAGCAAAGCTTATTTACGGCATTTGTTTGTTAGCAATGAACTTTTAGCATTAAATATAGCTAGTGTTCAAAATCTAAGCTTTTACCTACATTTGGTTACGCAAGCTCGACAACATATACAACAAGGCGATTTCAAAAATTGGAAGGATAACATTATACCCCAACTGAAACACAGACTATAGATCGGCATTTACTGATGATTAAAAAATTAGACTGGTATTTTATAAAAAAATTCATTGGCACATTTGTGTACTCGTTACTCATTATGGCGCTAATAGCTAGTGTAATCGATTATTCAGAGAAGGTGAAAGATTTTGCATTGCGCAAACCCAGCTTTATGGATTTGGTGGGCTATTATCAAAATTTCATCCCTCATATTATTGCCTTACTTTTTGCCCTTTTTATTTTTATCGCAACGATATTTTTCACGTCAAAACTTGCCTACAAATCAGAAATTATCGCTTTTTTGGCTTCAGGTGCATCTTTCAATCGTTTTTTGAGACCCTACCTGATTGGAGGGGGATTTTTATGCATTGTATTTTTAATTGCTAATCATATTTGGATTCCGCGAGCCAATAAAAGCAGAATAGCATTCGAAAATAAATTCATCCACGAAAAAGTAAATTATTCGGACAATAACGTTCATTTACGCCTCTCCCCAAACCTTTATGTATATGTTCAAAATTATGACTATACCATAAATTCTGGCTACCGATTCTCTTCCGAAAAAGTAGAGGGGATTTTGCTTTTAGAAAAAACTACAGCAGAAAGAATTTCTTATGATAGCATCAAAAAAGAGTGGCACCTATACAATGTGGTGGTGCGTAAAAATGATGGCTTAAAAGAAGATTTAAAAATACTACCCGAACTTACTACCCAATATCCATTCGTGCCCAAAGATCTATACGAAGACGACGCAGTTAAAGAAACACTTACCACACCCGAACTCAATCATTTTATCGCAAGAGAACAGTTGCGTGGCCGCGAAAGTCTAAATATTTTCTACATCGAAAAATATCGGCGCACAGCACAGCCTGCAGCAGGCTTTATCCTTGTAATTATTGGTGCCTGTATTGCCAACAAGCGCATCCGTGGTGGAAGTGGCTTGCACTTAGCCATTGGCATCTTCATAAGCGCCATTTATATGTTGTTATTACAACTATCGCAAACATTTTCCATAAAGGCCGAGCTTAATCCGCTCATTGCTGTTTGGATTCCTAATTTCATATTTGGCATAATAGCCATCGTGCTGTATCGCCGTCAAACTCATTAATCAACATTCGATTTTTCTTTATTCGTATTGTATAAATGTGCTCATCACGAGCGCACAAAATCATACATTTCTGTTAGCTTTGTAGCATGGCAAAAGCAGTAGCTCATCCCTCCAAAAAGGCAGCTCAGGAAACGAAAAAAAAACAAGAGGACATCTTTATCAAAGGTGCACGCATGCACAACCTCAAAAATATTGATGTGAGCATCCCACGCAATAAATTTGTAGTGGTTACAGGCGTGAGTGGGAGTGGTAAATCATCCCTGACTATGGATACGCTATTTGCCGAAGGACAAAGGAGATATGCCGAAAGCTTAAGCTCATATGCGCGCCAATTTTTAATGCGGATGGATAAGCCTGATGTTGATTATATTCAGGGGATATGCCCAGCTATTGCTATCGAACAAAAAGTAACCACACGCAGCCCTCGTTCGAGCGTTGGCTCAATGACCGAAATAGCCGATTATTTGCGTTTGCTTTTTGCGCGAATTGGACGTACCTATTCGCCAGTATCTGGCAAAGAAGTCAAAAAAGATACAGTTAGCGATGTCGTAGATTTTATAAAAGACCTGCCTTCAAAAACCAAAGTTCAAATTATTGTACCCCTCACTACTCGTTTTGGTAGAGGGGTACTAGAAGAATTGGATATTTTAATGCAAAAGGGCTTTTCACGTGTTTACATTAAAGGAGAAAACGACAACAAACCGATTCGTATCGAAGACCTATTGGCTGCAGAAAACAAAATTAAAATAAATGCTTCCAAAACCTTTTTATTGATAGACCGTATTGTCGTTAAAACATTTGACGATGATGATGTACATCGCTTAGCAGATAGTGTTCAAACCGCCTTTTATGAGAGCGAGGGCGACTGCTATGTTGAGGTAGACGACCACAAAGTGCATCATTTCAACAACCGTTTCGAAGCCGACGGCATTAAGTTTGAAGAGCCAAGTCCTAACCTGTTTTCATACAACAATCCCTATGGTGCCTGTCCTGTTTGCGAAGGATATGGACAGGTATTAGGCATAGACCCAGAATTGGTGCTACCCAACAAAAAACTGAGTGTCTTTGAAGGAGCTGTCGCCTGCTGGAAGGGTGAAAAAATGGTAGAATGGCAAAAAGAATTCATGCGCACGGCTAGTAAAATTGATTTCCCGATTCACAAAGCCATCCATAAATTAAGTGCCGAAGAATATACAATTTTGTGGGAGGGAACAACTACTGTAGAAGGCATCAAAGACTTCTTTAAAATGGTAGAACAAAACTTATACAAAATTCAATACCGAATCTTGCAGGCTCGTTATCGGGGGCGAACTACCTGCCATGCCTGTAATGGCAGTAGACTGAGACAAGATGCTCAATATGTAAAAATAAAGGGAACAGCCATTGGCGATATTATGAATATGCCTGCCTCATTGGTCAATGATTGGGTGAATCAATTAAGCTTATCAGAAAGTGACGAGCAAGTAGCGCAACGTATTCTAGTAGAGCTAAAACAAAGACTCAAAACCCTTATTGACGTAGGTTTGGTATACCTCACCCTCAATCGACCAGCCAACACCTTAAGTGGTGGAGAAAGTCAAAGAATACAATTAACTAGGTTTTTGGGCAGTAATTTGAGCGATAGTTTATACATCCTAGATGAACCTAGTATCGGGCTTCATCCAAGAGATACAGAGCGTTTGATAAGCGTTTTGAAAAATCTTCGCGATTTGGATAATACCGTTATTGTGGTGGAACATGATGATATGATGATGCGAAAAGCAGATCACATTATAGACATGGGCCCTTTGGCAAGCCATTTAGGGGGCGAGGTGATCGCCGAAGGTGATTTTGATGCCATCGTGAATAATCCCCAAAGCCTTACTGGAAAATACCTTTCAGGGAAGCTAAAAATCGAAGTCCCTAAAATCAAAAGAAAAGCAACAGGCTTTCTTGACCTCAATAATTGTACACACAACAATCTTAAAGATATTGATGTGCGTTTCCCCTTAGGATTATTATGTGTAGTTAGTGGCGTAAGTGGCAGTGGGAAAACGACTTTGGTCAAACAAATATTATACCCTGCATTACTGCGACAATTAGGCGAAAGCAGCGATAGACCGGGAGCGCATAGTGATTTAACAGGCGATTTTAAACTTATTTCGGCAGTAGAATTAATAGACCAAAACCCCATTGGTAAATCATCACGCAGCAACCCTGTCACTTATATTAAGGCTTGGGATGAGGTGCGAAAATTACTGAGCAAACAACCTCTTGCCAAAATGCGCGGTTTTGCCGAGAAACATTTTTCATTCAATACAGATGGTGGTCGATGCGACACCTGCAAGGGTGATGGTGAAGTAGTGGTGGCCATGCAATTTTTGGCCGACGTACATTTAGTATGCGATAGCTGCAAGGGCAAGCGTTTTAAGGACGAAGTGTTAGAGGTGACCTACCAAACCAAAAATGTAAGCGACATTTTGGATATGAGTGTGGACGAGGCTATTGAATTTTTCAAGCAAGAAAAGAAAATTGCTGCAGCCATACAACCATTAGCAGATGTAGGATTGGGCTATATCAAATTAGGACAAAGTAGTGACACCATTAGTGGTGGTGAGGCCCAAAGGGTAAAACTGGCAAGCTTTTTAGGAAGAGGGGCTAGTAAAGAAAAAATGCTCTTCATTTTTGACGAACCTACAACGGGTTTGCATGCTCATGATATATCCAAATTACTCATGTCCTTTAATGCTTTAATTGAAAAAGGCCATTCCATTATTATTATTGAACACAATACCGATGTCATTAAAAGTGCCGATTGGGTGATAGACCTAGGACCCGAAGGAGGATCTGGCGGTGGCACACTGCTTTATTCTGGTGTCCCAGAAGGATTAACTAAAGTAAAAGAAAGCTATACAGGGCAGTACTTGTAATCAGATATAAGCCTAAAAGCGTGAGAGGCAACTAGGCTTTGATTAGCGCATCAATTTTAATAGCCATTTCAATATCCTTATCGGTTACAGCATTTTCGCTGTGGGTGCAAAGTTGTATCGAAACCTTATTGTATACATTGCTCCATTCGGGGTGATGGTTTACCTTTTCGCTTAAAAGAGCTACACGCGTCATAAAGGCAAAGGCTTCGCTAAAGTCTTTAAAAACGAATTCCTTTTCGATGGCTTCATTGGAATAATTCCAATCCAATTTCATTTGTAAAACTTCTTCTTTGGTAAAATGTTTCATCGCTTCGGATTTAGAATTGAATGAAGAGAAAACCCTTCGTTAAGGATAACTAGCGCAATGTCCAATCGACAATTTCATTGGCCCACTCTGCACGATGTGGGGTCTGTACTTTGATATAATTATCGGTATAGCCTTCCATCATACCGTTTTTATCAGCATTTTCAAACAATACTTTTCGCGTACTGTCGATAAACTGATTAGTAAAATAATTGAGTTTTTGTACAGAAAGGTTCCTGAGGATTTTATTGCGTTCATTGCGCTCCGAAATGGGCACTACTGGCTTCAGATCAATGGCCAATGTATTGGCACGCTCCGAATAAGTAAATACATGAAAATAAGACACATCAAGGCCGTGTAAAAATTCAAAAGTTTCTTGAAAATCCTCTTTTGTTTCACCTGGAAAACCCACAATAACATCCACACCAATTGCAGCATGGGGCATGAGTGCTTTTACCATGGCTACCCTATCTGCATATAATTCCCGCTTGTATCGACGGCGCATGGCAGCTAGCGTTTTGTTGCTTCCACTTTGCAGCGGGATATGAAAATGAGGCATAAACTTTTGGGAAGCAGCCACAAATTGAATGATCTCCTCGCTCAATAAATTGGGTTCGATTGAGGAAATACGGTAACGCTCAATACCTGCTACCTTGTCTAGTTCTTGAATAAGGTCATAAAAATTTTCTTCACGTTGCTTAGCCCCTTCATTGCCCTTACCAAAATCACCTAAATTAATACCAGTGAGCACAATTTCTTTAACGCCTTGAGCGGCAATTTCATTGGCTTTGGCTATAACATTTTGAATACTATCGCTACGGCTATGACCGCGCGCTAGGGGTATCGTACAAAAAGAACAATTATAATCACAGCCATCTTGAACTTTTAAAAAAGTTCTCGTACGTTCGGCCTGCGAATAAGAGGAATTAAATCCTTGTACTTCTTCAATATCGCAAGAACAAATTCGGGCGGAATCACCCTTAGTGAGGTCTTGTAAATGTTGGGCAATATTGAATTTTTCGGCTGCCCCTAATACCAAATGCACGCCATCAATCTCGGCAATCTCTTGAGGTTTCAATTGTGCATAACAACCCGTAATCACTACAAAACTCTCGGGAGCACGTCGCTGAATACGGCGCACCAATTGCCTACATTCTTTATCAGCATTTTCGGTAACCGAGCAAGTATTGATCACATATACATCAGCTGTTTCGTCAAACTCTTTCTGCACAAAACCGCTGGCCTGCAGCGTGCGGCTGAGGGTGGAGGTTTCGGAATAATTGAGCTTACATCCGAGTGTATGAAAAGCAACAGATTTTTGATTCATAATTTGTGGAGGGCAAAGATACTAACTAACGATTGCGCATCTTCCATTTACTCGCTATACCATTATTGACATCAATAGATACAGCAGGCTTTTTTTCTTTTTCCCAAATCATTGCAGCTAATAAGGCGGCAACTTTTTCTGCTTCGGGATTTGATTGCACCAAATATTCGGGCTTGAAATATTTTTCAGTAAACTTGGTATCGTATTGTCCCGCTTTGAAAGGCTCTGTGTGAATGGCCCATTTACCAAAAGACAAAGTCGTTTGAATGCCTTGTATTTGGTACTCGTCAATGGCACGGCTCATACGTTCAATAGCTTCTTCGCGCGTGGGGGCATGAACCACCAATTTGGCAATCATGGGATCATAGAATATAGGAATATCCATTCCTTGTTCGTAACCATCGTCCACACGTACTCCAGGGCCTTTGGGCGTTTGGTATAATTCTAGACGTCCTGTATCAGGCAGGAAATTATTTAAGGGGTCTTCGGCACAAACACGCAATTCGATGCTGTGACCATTTATTGTTAAATCCTCCTGACTAAAGGAAAGCTTCTCGCCACGGGCAACTTTAATTTGCTCTTTCACTAAATCAACACCACTAATCATTTCGCTTACACAATGCTCTACCTGCAAGCGTGTGTTCATTTCGAGGAAATAAAAATTCAAATCTTCATCGACCAAAAATTCAATCGTTCCAGCACCACTATAATTGCAGGCACGGGCCGCGGCCACAGCTGCTTCGCCCATTCTAGAACGTATATCGGGTGTAAGACAACTTGATGGTGCTTCTTCAATAAGCTTTTGATGACGACGCTGCACGGAACATTCGCGTTCGAAAAGGTACACATAATTGCCATAATGATCACCCAACACCTGAATTTCGATGTGTTTGGGCGAACCCACATAGCGTTCCATAAACACATCGCCATTACCAAAAGCACTCAAAGCCTCGCTCTGCGCCATTTTCATTTGGCTTTCAAACTCCGATTCGTTTTCTACTAC
>JAIXWS010000073.1 GCA_027491165.1 Sphingobacteriales bacterium
AATAATTATTGTGCCAAAGATATGTTATTGTTCCTATTAAAGCAACCCTTAACAATATAGTTTTATTATTAACCTGTAATGGCTTTTATTTGAATAAAATAATTGGCTTATAATTAATGCCCCTATGGTGTTTTCTTCTGTTTTTACCTGACAATCAAAAGGCTTCCACAAAAAAGGGATGACTTCGTTTAAAAAATGTAAAGAGAATTTTTTGGAGAATTGTTTCCTGGTTTTAATCCTTCCCAAATTCATTAAATATTACAAAAAATGCTTTTTCATAAGCATCCAACAAGAAAATTACAAAAAGACGATTAAGAGAAAAAGTCAGGGGGCCGTTTCGTTTTTTTGGGACAGGGTATTTTTAGTAAAAATATTCCATTAGGAAAAACAAAAGGCTGCAATTACTTGCAGCCTTTTCAAAAAAAAGAATTTCCAAATTTTTACACATCAATTTTCGCATACTTAGCGTGGCTCTCAATAAACTCACGACGGGGCGGAACTTCATCGCCCATCAACATCGCAAAAATACGGTCGGCCTCTGCTGCACTATCAATCGTCACTTGTTTTAGGGAACGGGTTTCGGGATTCATAGTAGTACTCCATAGTTGTTCTGCATTCATCTCTCCCAAACCCTTATAGCGCTGTATACCTACGCTTTCTTCTTTGCCATTAGCCATTCTTGCTACAGCGCGTTTACGGTCATCTTCGGTCCAAGCATACTCTTCGTCTTTACCTTTCTTTACCAAATACAAGGGAGGCTGAGCGAGGTACACATAACCTTGTTGTACCAAGGCATTCATGTAGCGGAAGAAGAACGTTAGGATCAAGGTAGCAATGTGGGAACCATCCACATCAGCATCGGTCATGATGATGATTTTATGGTAACGAAGTTTGGTCAAGTTCAATGCTTTGGGATCATCGGGTGTACCCACACTCACGCCCAAGGCGGTGAACATATTTTTGATCTCTTCGTTTTCGTAAATTTTATGTTCCTGTGCTTTTTCTACGTTTAATATTTTACCACGCAAGGGCAAGATAGCTTGATAGTGGCGATCTCGGCCTTGTTTGGCTGTACCACCTGCCGAATCTCCTTCGACAAGATATAATTCACAACGTTCGGGATCTTTATCAGAGCAATCCGCTAGTTTGCCCGGCATACCACCACCGCTCAATACACTTTTACGTTGCACCATTTCGCGGGCTTTACGCGCAGCAGCACGGGCTTGTGCAGCAATAATTACTTTATCAATAATGATGCGGGCTTCTTTGGGATGCTCTTCTAGATAGGCTTCTAAAACGCGACTCACCGAAACATCCACGACACCCATTACATCATTGTTACCCAATTTTGTTTTGGTCTGTCCTTCAAATTGAGGTTCGGGAACTTTTACGGAAATGATGGCACTAATCCCTTCGCGGAAGTCGTCACCTAAAATTTCTACTTTGGCTTTTTCGAACATTTTGTTCTTATCGCCATAAGCTTTGAACACGCGGGTAATGGCACGGCGGAAGCCCGATACGTGTGTACCCCCTTCAATGGTATTGATATTATTAACGTAAGAAAAAATGTGCTCGCTGTAGGATGTGTTATAGCTCAAAGCCACGTCCACTGCTACATTTGTTTCGGCATCGTGCGTCTCGACATAAATAGGAAAAGGCAATAATGGCTCCCGCTTACCATTGCGATCCAACATTTGCACAAATTCTACAATACCGCCTTCGCTGAAGAATTGTTCAACAATGTTTGCTCCATTATCGTCTTGCTCACGCTCATCAGTAAGGGTGATGCGGATACCTTTGTTGAGGTAGGATAATTCTCGTAGACGACCCGCCAAAATTTCACGAACGTATACATTGTCTTTAAAAATACTGCTATCTGGCAAGAAATGAACATGAGTACCACGCTTGCTTGCAGGCCCTATTTCACGCACCGAATATTTAGGAATACCACAAGAATATTCTTGCTCAAATTTTTTGCCTTCGCGCTCTACAGTGACATGCAACATGCTACTCAATGCATTCACACAACTCACACCCACACCATGCAAACCACCCGATACTTTATAGGAATCTTTGTCAAATTTACCCCCTGCATGCAAGACTGTCATAACCACCTCTAGGGCCGAACGGCCTTCTTTTTCATGCATTCCAGTAGGGATACCCCGACCATCATCCTGAACGCTGATAGAATTGTCTGGGTGAATAATCACTTCAATATGCGTACAATGACCTGCTAATGCTTCATCAATTGAGTTATCTACTACCTCATAGACCAAATGGTGTAAGCCTTTTTGGCCAATATCACCAATATACATTGCAGGGCGCTTACGCACTGCCTCTAAACCTTCTAATACTTGAATACTGTTGGCACCATAATCTGCAGGCACCTTGAGAACTTCGTTTTCTGTACTCATTATGTTTTGTAAAAATTGTATGTTTTATGAATAAATAGCAACGATATCAATTGCAAACCGATACGCTGTAGGCTTGACAAAAGTACCGAAAAAAGAGGGTAAATCCAACTAAAATATACTCGGAAATCATATTGGATTCATATTGTGGGTAAAGGCTGTCTTTTTGTGGAAATTTATTCTACGATAATGCTCAATGTTTTACCAAATGCATCCTCGAAAATGCGCAGCAGTGTGGAATATCGGAGGTCGCAATTGCCATTTTCGATCTTAGAGATATAGCTTTTTTGGGTACCTATTTTATCGGCTAATTGTTGTTGGGTCATCCCGGCTTCTACTCTTGCCGTTTTAATTAGATCACTCAATTCAAAAAAACGTGTTTTCGATTCAAAAGCCTTTCTGTTTTCTGTTCCCTCCAGACCCAATTCTCGGTCTAACAATTCTTCGAAAGTGAGTTGCTTTTTCTTGGCCATATTACAAGGTTTTGAGGCAACGCTGATACATTTGCACCGTATTTTCTAGACCATAATACAAGGCATCGGCTATGAGTGCATGCCCAATAGAAACCTCGGCTAACTGCGGAATATTTTGTGCAAAAAACTTAAGGTTATGCCTATCCAAATCGTGTCCGGCATTGATGCCCAATCCCTTTGCTGATGCAGCATTCGCAGCAGCAACATAATCTTTAACCGCCGCATTTTTATCGCTTGCATACTGCTGCGCAAAATGTTCTGTATACAATTCTACCCTATCTGTGCCGGTATCGAATGCCGCTTCGGCAAGTGCGACAACAGGATCTATAAATATCGAAACACGAATACCTTCTTTTTTAAATACAGCCACTATTTCGCGCAGGTATTTAGCCTCTTTAATCGTATCCCAACCATGATTGCTGGTGAGCTGCCCAAGCGCATCGGGAACAAGCGTTACCTGATGCGGTTTTACCTCCAAGACCAACTGTACAAATTTATCTTCAGTGGGGTTGCCTTCGATATTGAATTCGGTACTGATATGGGGCATGATTTCGCGCACATCCGCATAGCGGATATGTCTTTCATCGGGGCGTGGATGCACGGTAATACCATCGGCACCAAAACGCTGACAGTCCATTGCAGCCTGCAATACATTGGGATTATTACCGCCACGACTATTGCGCAAGGTGGCTATTTTATTGATGTTTACAGAAAGTTTTGTCATTACAAGGCAAAAATAATGTTTAATACTTAATGCTAGTGGCAATGTTTATTGTTTGTCAGCACTCTTACATTTTAAGTACTTCGTTGTGTCACTCCGTCAGGGCAGGCAACATTCTTTGAGCTTTAACTAGCAGGTGTTTTTCACGCAAAGGTGCAAAGACAAAGAGGCTTTTACTATTAGGTTCTCA
>JAIXWS010000109.1 GCA_027491165.1 Sphingobacteriales bacterium
ATTCAAAACATAGAATTATGGAAAATAAAGATTGGCCACTTTGGGAAATATTTATCCGTAGCCGACAAGGATTAGATCATAAACATGTGGGCAGCCTGCATGCTACTGATGCGCAAATGGCGATTGAAAATGCGCGCGATGTATATACACGCCGTATGGAAGGTGTAAGCATTTGGGCTGTGGAATCAAAATTTGTACACGCCTCCAACCCTGATGAAGCGGGTGAGTTTTTTGAACCAGCTGAAGATAAAGTTTATCGCCACCCTACTTTTTATGACATACCAGAGGCTATTGGCCATATGTAATTAACCATGACAAACATCGCTATTCATACCGATACGCAAACTGCACTATGCAACTATGTGCTGCAGCTTGCAGATACTAATTTAATACTAGGCCAACGCATCTGCGAATGGTGCGGACACGGTCCTGTATTAGAACAAGACATTGCCTTATCCAATATTGGACTGGACTTACTGGGTCAAACACGCAGCCTTTACCAATATGCTGCAGAGCTACAAGGAGCAGGAAAAACAGAAGATGATTTGGCTTTTTTGCGCAACGAAAGACAATTCAAAAACTTACTACTCGCAGAGCAACCAAATGGTGATTTTGGTTATACAATTGTTCGTCAGTTTTTATACGAAAGCTTTCAGCAATTATTACTCAACGAGTTGAAAAAAAGCAGCAACAAGCAGCTAGCTGCCATTGCTGAAAAATCATTGATAGAAACCAATTATCATTACAAATGGAGCGCTGAATGGGTTATTCGTTTGGGCGATGGTACAGAAGAAAGTAAAAGCCGGATCCAAAAATCAATCAACGAAATATGGACCTATAGTGGCGAAATGTTTATCCCTTCGGCAGAGGAACAATTATTAGCTAAATTGGGTATGATACCTGATGTTAGCACGCTTGAAAATGCATGGATGCAAAAAGTAAAATCAGTTTTTGAAGAAGCTACTCTTACAATGCCAGAGGCCATGTACATGCAGCGCGGAGGCAAAACGGGTGTCCATACAGAACACCTTGGTTACATACTTGCAGAGATGCAATACTTACAAAGACAATATCCCGGCCAAACATGGTAATACATGAAAAGGACATTTGGGACTTGTTAGAAACAGTGCCCGACCCAGAAGTACCCGTGTTAAGCGTAGTGGATTTGGGTGTGGTACGTGCGGTGTCTGTTGGGGCTTCTTCTCCGCTCGGCCTTACAGATGAGGAACAAACAATAACCATTACCATCACGCCAACCTATTCGGGATGTCCAGCCATGGATATGATATCCATGGGGATCAGAATGGCACTATTAGAAGCTGGATGTAAAAAAGTAGATATTCAACAACAACTGAGCCCAGCATGGACAACCGACTGGATGAGCGATGCAGGCAAAAGAAAACTCAAAGAATACGGCATAGCGCCGCCATTGAGTAATAAAATAGTAGACGAGCTTTTTGGTGAAGACCACAAAATACAATGTCCGCAGTGCGACTCGATGAATACTGAATTGGTAAGCCAATTTGGATCGACATCATGCAAAGCTTTATATCGATGCCTCGACTGCAAAGAGCCCTTTGATTATTTTAAATGTCATCGATAAGGTAGACTATCTATCTTTATTCACCACAACAGGAACGCAGAATCAAATGATTCTGCGTTCCTGTTTTTATGACCTTTTCAGATGCATTATTTAGGGGCATAAATACCCAAAACATCATTGAATAAAAGACCCTATCATTACATCAATTTCAAGGTTTTTTTTATACTATTCACACATTAATCAAGCATCCTTTAAACAAAAAAATGCGCTACAAATGATTCGTAGCGCATTTTTTGGGGTAATGGCACCCTATTTATTATAGCATTAGAATACTTTTTTGAAATAATCCCAAGTTGCCTTTAAACCCTCTTCGCGACCAATTTTGGGCTCCCATCCCAAAAGGCTTTGCGCTTTTGTAATGTTAGGTTTGCGTTGTTTAGGATCGTCTTGAGGCAAAGGCTCATACACAATTTTTACCTGAGCACCAGTCAATTTCAAAACTTCTTCAGCAAAATCTTTCAAGCTAATTTCTTCAGGGTTTCCGATATTAACGGGCAAATGATAATCGGAATGCAACAACCTAAAAATACCATCCACCAAATCGCTCACATAGCAGAAAGAACGGGTTTGTGAACCATCACCATATACCGTAATGTCTTTACCTTGTAAAGCTTGATTCATAAAAGTAGGAAGTGCACGGCCATCATCTAAGCGCATGCGCGGACCGTAAGTATTAAAGATGCGAATAATGCGGGTTTCAACGCCATGGAAATTATGATAAGCCATGGTAATGCTTTCCATAAAGCGTTTGGCTTCGTCATACACACCACGAGGTCCAATAGGATTTACATTACCCCAATATTCTTCAATTTGTGGATGCACCAATGGATCACCGTAGACCTCTGATGTAGAAGCCACTAATATTCGAGCACCTTTTGCTTTGGCCAAACCTAATAAGTTATGAGTACCTAAAGCCCCTACTTTGAGGGTTTGAATGGGCATTTTTAAGTAATCGATAGGACTAGCCGGTGATGCAAAATGTAAGATATAATCGATATGACCAGGTACATGAACAAATTTTGTCACATCGTGATGATAAAATGTAAATGCGGGGTTGGGAAACAAATGCTCAATATTGCGCATATTGCCCGTGAGCAAATTGTCCATGCCTACCACTTCGTATCCTTCAGCTATAAAACGATCACATAGATGTGACCCTAAAAAGCCCGCTGCTCCTGTTACTAAAATTCTTTTCTGAGACATAATTGTTATAAAGTGACTGGTTATTGAATAATCGGATCCAATTAAATTAAGCGATTGTTCCGCGCCCCATGCTTTGATAATGAAAGCCCAATTCTTTCATTTTTTCGAGTGCATAAACATTACGCCCATCAAAAATAGTGGCCGATTTGAGTGTAGATTTTATTTTATTAAAATCTGGATTACGGAACTCACTCCATTCTGTTACAATGACCAATGCATCTGCATCTGTAATAGCATCGTATTGATTTTGTGCAAAATGAACCTTGTCTCCAAAAAGAGCCTTTACATTGGGCATTGCTTCTGGATCAAAAGCTTTAACGATTGCCCCATTGGCCAATAAAGTTTCGATTAAATACAAAGCTGGTGCTTCGCGAATATCATCTGTTTCGGGTTTAAAAGCCAAACCCCAAATAGCAAAGGTTTTTCCCTTAATATCACCTTGATAATGCTTCAATATCTTGTTACCCAGAATCAATTTTTGACGATCATTAACTTCCATTACCGATTTCACAATCTGAAAATCATACTCATGCTCGTCGGCTGTACGAGCCAATGCCTGCACATCTTTTGGGAAACAACTACCACCATAGCCCACACCTGGAAATAAAAAGCGCTTACCAATACGGCCATCACTGCCCATACCCATCCGAACCCAATCAACATTTGCACCTGCACGTTCGCACAAATTGGCCATTTCATTCATAAAAGAAATACGCATCGCTAAATAAGAATTAGCTGCATATTTCGTCATTTCGGAGCTGCGCTCATCCATGTAATAAATAGGATTGCCTTGACGAACAAAGGGTTGATACAATTCATCCATTAGTTTTTTAGCCTTTTCTGAAGTAGTGCCAATCACCACACGATCTGGCTTTAAAAAATCTTCAACGGCAACACCCTCGCGCAAAAACTCTGGATTGCTAACTACATCAAATAATGAGGGATCCAAATGTTCTAGCATAACCGCTGTTGTCTTTTCTGCTGTACCCACAGGCACCGTGCTCTTATTGACAATTACTTTATAACTGGTAATGATTTTGCTTAAATCTTTGGCCACACCCAATACATACTGCAAATCTGCCGCCCCATCCTTACCTGGTGGTGTGGGTAGGGCTAAGAATATGATTTGTGCCTCTTGAATACCCTCAGCCAATGAGGTGGTAAAAGTGATTCTTTTTTCTTTGATATTTCGCTCCAATAAGACATCTAATCCTGGCTCGTAAATAGGTGTTTCTCCGCGACGTAGTTGGTTGATTTTGTCTTCATTAATGTCAATACAGACAACATGATTACCTGTTTCGGCAAAACATGTACCGCTTACCAATCCAACATAACCTGTACCAATAATTGCTATATTCATAATTAAGGTATACTAATAAAAATTGTGGCGCAAAAGTAACATTTGAAAGGCATTTATATCGCCTTATATGATTTTTATTTCTGCCCCGCACCCAAATCAGCTATTTATCAATTTGCCGAATTACATTTGCACACCCTTTAATAGATTAATAGTTACCTAAAATTAGAATACTGTAGTATGAACATCATTATACCAATGGCTGGCATGGGCAAACGCATGCGCCCACATACACTTACAACGGCAAAGCCTTTAATACCCGTAGCGGGTAAAGCAATTGTGCAAAGACTTGTAGAAGACATTGTAGCGACCTGTAATGAGCCTGTAGGAGAAATAGCATTTATCATTGCACCAAATTTTGGCGAAGCCGTAGAAGCACAATTATTAAAAACAGCCGAAAGCCTAGGCGCAAAAGGTAAAATTTGTTACCAAGAAACACCATTAGGCACTGCACACGCCATTCTTTGCGCTGCAGACTCGCTAGTGGGCAATGTTTTTATTGCTTTTGCCGACACATTATTTGATGCAACATTTAGTATAGACACCCAAAAAGATGCGATAATTTGGACACAAAAAGTTGAAGACCCCTCTGCATTTGGAGTAGTCAAATTAAAAGATAACAAGGAAATTGAGGCCTTTGTAGAAAAACCAACAACATTTGTTTCAGACCTAGCTATCATTGGCGTTTACTATTTCAGAGATGGCGCAGCTTTGCGTGGGGAATTACAACGCCTCATTGATCAAAATATCATGATGAAAGGCGAGTACCAAATTACCGATGCCATGGAACATATGTTACAAAATGGGGTGAAATTTTACACTGATCAAGTTTCAGAATGGCTTGATTGCGGAAATAAGGATGCAACCCTTTATACCAATGAACGCATTTTAGAATTGAAAAAAAATAAAGAAACGCTTATTGATCCATCAGCAGTAATAAGCAACAGCACTATCATTGAGCCCTGTTTTATCGGCAAAAATGTACGCATTACCAACTCTGTAGTTGGCCCCTATGCCTCACTTGAATCGGGCGTAAATATTAGCAATTCTGTAATCTCAAACAGCATTATCCAAAGCGATAGTATTGTTCAACATGCTTGTATCGACAAAAGCATGTTGGGCAAAAATGTAACGTACAACAACAAACCCAATGAACTAAGTTTGGGAGACTTTTCGACAACCCTATGATGAGTAATAAAGGATTTCCATTTTATGTAAGTTTTATTGGATTATTGCTTTGCTGTAGTATTGGTTATGGTCAAGTTGCCGAAATCAAAGCACCAGATACCAGTACCAATGAAAATGCGGCAGCTATTAGGCTTTTTGCTGATGCTGTCAAGGAAAACCTATTGGGAAATAGCAAAGAGGCTGAAGGACTTTTTACGAGATTTATAGAGACAAGACCAAATGAACCTGCTGCCTATTATGAATTGGCCCGTATTAATGTAAAAGACAATAACCCAGTAAAGGCAATTCAGAATATAAGAAAAGCCATAGCCTTAGATACCAGTAATAAATGGTATCAAGAATGGTATGCCAATATCTTAGCGAACACCCAAAAAGATGCTGAGGCCGCTGAAATTTTTTCAAAAATGGCCGACAAATACAGTCCTAGCGAACAGTATTTTTCTAAATCAATTTTTCTTTTTCTAAAAACCAATAATTACGAAAGAGCCTTAGTTGACCTTGAAAAGTCAATAAAACTTAAAGGACCTGAAGAAGATTTATTGATGCAAATCCACCAAATCTACCTGAAACAAAATAACATTGACAAAGCAGCTAAAACACTACAGAGATTAATTGACGCCAACCCTAAAGAAGGTCATTATTATGCATTGCTTGCCGAAATGTATTTGAATCATCAAAACGAAAGTAAAGCGAAAGAAATTTTACAAAAAGCAGAACAAAAATTTCCTGATGATCTCTCTATAAGCTTAGGCTTGGCTAGCCTTTACAAACAAAAAAAGGATACAGTACAATATACAAGCTACATCAATAAGTCTATTAGCAATCCAACAATCGATGTCCAAACCCAAATAACACTTTTGGTTTCTTACTTGCAAGATAGGGGCACCGATTCTGCAGCAAGATTAAATGCCACCCAACTTATAGAAAAGTTATTGACAAAAAATCCTGAAAATGCCGTACTACTGGCTTTGTATGGAGATTTATTATCAACACAAGACCATGCGAAAGAGGCAGCAGAAGCATATAAAAAATCATTGAAATTTGATAATAACAACCTCAACGTTTGGCATCAACTCTTATTTGCACTTAGTGATAAAGCAAATGCTGATTCCCTTATTTTTTATAGCGAAGAAGCACTTACTTTGTTTCCCTCCTCTGCCTTAGTTTATTATCTTAACGGAATAGGGCACATCAACAAAAACAACTTTAAGCAAGGTATCAAATCAATTGAAACGGCGATTGATTATCAACCAACCGAGAATAAAGCTCTTTTGGCCGAAATGTTTGCCTCTTTAGGAGATGCATATAACTCTTTAAAGGATTATACCAAAGCAGATAAGTATTTTGATGAGGCCCTTAAGCTAACACCTGACAATGCTACTGTATTGAATAATTATGCCTATTACCTTTCGGTAAGAAAAGTTCGTTTAGAAGATGCTGAAAGAATTTCTGCCAAATCTTTGGAGCTTCGCCCAGGAGAAGCGAGTTTTTTAGACACTTATGGTTGGATATTTTACCAACAAGGTAAATTTGAAAAAGCTAAAGAATTGATAGAATTGGCTATTGTGAAAAATGGCCAAAATGCTGATGCCACGCTCTATGAGCATCTAGGCGATGTTTATTTTAAATTGAAAAACGAATCAAAAGCGCTTGAAAACTGGAAAATAGCCCTAAGCAAAGACCCCAAAAACGAGCAAATAATCAAAAAAATAAAGACCAAACAAATTGATGAATAAACTGGGATGGAGCCTTATGGCCATGTTGCTACTATCATTCAGTGTAACCTCTTGTAAGTACCTCAAAAGAAAAACAAGTAAAAAAGAAAAAGCTGCGGCATTGAAAACAAAACAATTGGCCGATTCTATAAGCTTGTCAATAAAAACAGATCTTAACAAATCGGATTCGCTGATTAAAAACAAAGCAGAGCAAGACAGCGCTCAACTCATGGCACAAGCACTTTTAACCGAAAGTGCTCCTATTTGGCAGAAAAAAATAGAATTCACCACCATGAGTGCTAAAGCTAAAATGCATTATGAAGCTGGCGATAAATCCCTTGATTTTGTAGCCAATATTCGTATGCACAAAGACAGTATCATATGGGTATCTGTAACCGTAGCGGGGATAGTCCAAGTAGCACGAGCCATCATAAGCCCAGATAGTTTTAAGGCAGTATTATATACCGAAAAAGAGGCCTACGAAGGACCAATAAGTCTAGCCCATAAAATATTGCCAGAAGGAATCAACTTTTACTCCTTACAAAATTTATTAATAGGCAATCCAATATTAAGGAACCAAGAGGCCATTAGTGCAACACAAGATGCAGAAAATTGGATTATCCGTTTTGTCGAAAAAAACTACATTGAACAAGTCCAATACAAGCGCAGCGATAGTTCTTTATACAGCAATCAATTACTCCTGCAAGGAAGCGGCAACCAATCGCTCACGCATTTATTAAGTAATTTCGGATTAGTCAACAACCTAAACATAGCAACAGACCGAAAGTTGAGTATTGTCACCGATACAAGCACCATACTGGTAGATATGAATTACTCCAATATTACCATCAATTCTGAATTGACTTATCCCTTTTCAATCCCCAAAAATTACACGATTAAATAGTGTTCATTTTTTTGCAACATTTCATTTAATTTCACCGCAAAATTTTTTAAAAAAATAAGTAATTATCCAAAACATGCAATCTCTTTTCGAAAAAGTAAAACAGATGGGACACGAACAAGTTGTCTTCTGTCATGACCCTAACTCTGGCCTTAATGCAATTATTGCAATCCATAATACTACATTAGGCCCAGCACTTGGCGGCACGCGTGTATGGAACTATAATAGCGATGAAGATGCCATCATTGATGCCCTGCGCCTTAGCCGTGGGATGACTTATAAAAATGCCATTAGCGGACTTAATATTGGTGGAGGTAAAGCGGTGATTATTGCTGATCCTTCTATGAAATCAGAAATACTTTGGCGCAGATATGGTCGTTTTGTAAATAGCCTTAATGGCAAATACATCACTGCCGAAGATGTAAATACCAACACTTCGGACATGGAGTTTGTTTCATTAGAAACAAAATTTGTCACGGGTGTACCAGAATATGCTGGTGGTAGTGGAGATCCATCACCTTTTACTGCTACAGGGGTGTATATGGGCATGAAAGCCTCTGCTAAAAAAGCATATGGCAGCGACAGCCTTGTAGGCAAAAAAGTATTGATACAAGGCGCTGGCCATGTAGGTCAATATTTAATTGGCCATTTAGTGGCCGAAGGAGCTAAGGTAATGGTCAGTGATATTGACCCTGCAAAAATCAAATCTGCCGTTGAAAAATACCGAAATATTGAAGTGGTAGACAACGCAGGAATCTTTGATTTAGATATGGATATTTATGCACCTTGTGCACTGGGTGCAACACTTAATGATGACAGCATAAAACGATTAAAATGCGCTATTATTGCTGGGGCTGCTAACAATCAATTGGCCGATGAAAATGTACATGGCCCTATGTTGGTGGAAAAAGGCATTCTTTATGGTCCTGACTTTTTAATTAATGCAGGTGGTGTTATCAACGTAGCCGCTGAATTAGACGGATACAATTTGGGTAAAGTAAATAGTGCTGTTGAAAAGATATACGACCGAACTTTAGACATTTACGCCCTTGCAGAAAAGGAAAATACGCATACCCAAGCAGCAGCAATGATTATGGCGCAAAAACGCTTGGATAATATTGCACAACTGAAAACAAGAATGTAATTATTACCAAGAAACAGATAATGAATAGTCCAAGCCCAATAGCTTGGACTATTTTTATACCCATTTAAGCCTAGCCTTTATCTGCACATAAAGGTGATTGCATCGATTTAATGTACCCTCAATTCAACATAAAATTGATTGTCAATAACGATGTATGCTTAAAAGGAAAATTTAAGATAAGGAGCGCTGAACACGGCTATAAATAAAAATACTACAAGCACAAATCACCAAAATAAAATAGCCCACTTTATCGAAGTTTTGCAAAGGACTGTGCGCCGATTCTTGCTGCACAATCATGCCGCCAATGGCTGCGGCTACCCCACCCGATATCTGTTGTAAGGAGGAATTGATACTCATAAATGCCCCACGATCTTGTATGTCTGGCAATGCGGATGTAAGTGCCATAGCTGGAACCATGCGTGCCATCACACCCATCATCATCAAAGTGTGCACGCCGACAACAATAAAAAAAGAACTCACGCTAAGATTGGTATAAGCAATTACCGCGATTACCATCCAAGTAGTCGCAAAAGCAAAAACCTTTAATTTACTGACTCTATCCGCTAACTTACCAATAATAGGCATCATAACTAGAGAGAATGCACCAGAAACCATGAACATTATAGGCAATTGTTCTTGTCGTACCCCTAAATTATTGATAGCATAGGCACTGCCAAAAGGCATCATCATAAATCCACCCAAGGATAACAAGGCTGTGCCTAAAAAACCCACTCGATATCGGCGCTGACGCACCACATGCCACAGATGAAAAAAGGCATTTTTCCGTTCCTCATTGGGCGTCACCAAATGCTGTACTACAGGTTTCATTTGCATAACAATAATGAGCCCAATGATCAACGCTAGGACTACAATCATTAAAAATGGAGCCTGCCAACCCCATACATTTGCTAAAAACAAACTGATGGGAATACCTAAAATTTGGCTTGCCGCAAAGCCCATTTGTACAAAACCCATCACCCTACCACGCTGCTGTAAAACAAATAAATCAGCAATAATGGCCATAGAAATTGAACTAATCACACCACCAAACAAACCAGTAATAATACGCGCAATAATCAACAAGGGATAGCTATGAGCCAATCCACAAAAAAGTGTACCCAAAATAAAGCCCATATAAAAGAAGAGCAGAAGCTTTTTTCGGTCGAATCGATCGGCAAAGCCTGCGGTAAGAATACCTGAAATACCAGCACTAAAAGCATAACTAGACACAACAAGCCCAAATTGAGCCGTATTCATATCCATAGATTTCATAAGCATATCGCCCAGAGGAGACATGATCATAAAATCAAGCACAACAGTAAACTGTGTAAGCGCAATAAGGCCAATAATTATTTTTTGATATGCGCTAAATTGTTGCGATTGATTTTCCATAAAAGTGAACAAATGTACTATTTAAAATAGCTAAACCACTTTTGTAGAAATCTACTAATTTTACTATTTGAGTAAGAGCAGTATAAGCTATGAAAGACATCATTATCTGGCACAATAAAACGTGTAGCACCAGTCGCAAAGTATTAGAACTAATGCAGGGACAAACCAAAAGTCTACAAATTCGTGAATACCTAAAGAACCCACCGAGCATTGTGGAAATTGCAGATGTACTCCATATGATGGGGCAAGAACCAAGTTATATTTTAAGGAAAAAAGACAAGGTATTTCAGGAATTATATACTGGCAAAATTTTGAGTAACAAAGAGTGGATAAGTGCGATGAGTAAAAATCCCAGCATTATAGAAAGACCCATTATTATTATTGGAGATAAAGCCTATTTAGCCCGACCATTTGATGCATTTGTAAAGTGGTTTTCCCAGTTTAAATAATTAGAACAAATAAATATTTCGCAGTACTTTTGAAAGATCATCCAAGTATTCAACATAAAAATCAATTCTCCACAATGGCTGTTATTCCACCACTCAACCTTAACAAATGGATTGACGAAAATCGTCACCTTTTGAAACCACCAGTTGGCAATGCTGCGGTGTATCACCATACAAAAGATTTCATCATTATGATTGTAGGTGGCCCCAATAACCGCAAAGATTTCCACTACAACGAAACAGAAGAGCTATTTTATCAAATAGAAGGGAACATTGTAGTGCGCATCTTTGATGAAGGAGAAATAAAGGACATAACAATCAATGAGGGTGAAATGTTTTTGTTACCGGGTGGTATACCCCATTCACCTCAGCGTGGCCCCAACACAGTGGGTTTGGTCATCGAAAAAGTACGCGGAGGAGCCAAACAGGATGCTTTCCTATGGTTATGTGAAAATTGTAGTGAAAAATTACACGAACATTATTTGGGCGTAACAGATATCGTATCGCAATTACCCCCGGTGATGAATGCATTTTATTCGGATGAAGAAAAAAGAACCTGTAAGAAATGTGGTCATGTAATGGAACCACCTGCACCAAAAAAATAAACACAAAGCACTTAGCTTTTTAAAAACAAAGATTTATCTTCGCATTCTCATTATCATAAACAAATTATTCTAACAATGTCACACGATAATCACAATCATCATCACGATACACACAACGACAAACCAACTGTTGAGTTTAAATCAGCTTTTTATTTTGTAATAATACTTGCTGGTCTTTTCTTGGCTAGCATTAGTTTTGTAAAATCAATGAGCCACGACGAAGCTGGCCATGGAGGTCATGGCGCACAACATAGCGAGGCAACAAGTCACGATGCTGCTGCGCATGAAACAACGACACACGAAGCTGCAAAAAACCAAGAATCGAAAAACGAAACTGAAGGACACGAAAATGCGCATTCTGAAGTAGAGCATAAAGAAGCTACTCCAGAAGCAGCTCATCACTAATATTATTATTTAAATGAATTAAAAGAAAGCAATGCCTCAACAGCATTGCTTTCTTTTTCTAAAAAAATAGATAAAATGATGAAAAAAGACGAAACGATAGCCATCACCGGAGCGGCCGGCTTCATAGCAAGTGCGCTTGTAGGGGCATTAAATAAAGATGGATTTGAGCATTTGATTTTAGTAGATGACTTTTCAGATGAAAAAAAATCTGAAAACCTTAACCACAAAATATTTGAAGCCAAAGTACATCGCGAACAGTTTATAGAATGGCTTAAAAAACACCCCACAAAAGTTCAGCATATTTTCCATTTGGGCGCACGCACGGATACAACAGAGATGGATTATGAAGTACATAAAAAATGGAACCTTGAATACAGCAAGGCGCTATGGGAAATATGCGCCGAGCAAGGGATACAACTTGTTTATGCTTCATCAGCTGCGACTTATGGTAATGGGGAATTTGGCTATAAAGATGATAATACGCTGTGCGAAAAATTAATGCCCCTCAACCCTTATGGCGTATCTAAAAATGAATTTGACATTTGGGCAATGCAACAAAAGAAAAAACCATCCTCTTGGGCTGGTGTCAAATTTTTTAATGTATACGGGCCCAATGAATACCATAAGGGGCGCATGGCTTCAGTTATTTTTCATGCTTTTAATCAAATAAAAGAAACAGGTGAGGTTACTCTATTTCGCTCGCACAATCCCAACTACAAAGATGGAGAACAACTGCGCGACTTTATTTACGTGCAAGACATCATCAATATCATTATTTGGTTAATGAACAACAAGCCCGAAAATGGCTTATACAATGCAGGAACAGGACAGGCTCGCACATTTCTTGATTTGGTAAAATCTATTTTTAAAAGCCTTGATTTGCCCGAAAAAATTAATTTTCGCGATACACCCGAAGACATTCGTGACAAGTATCAATATTTTACAGAAGCCGACATGCATAAGCTTCTTGATGCTGGATTCGATAAAAAATTCAATAGTTTAGAGGAAGGAATCGACATCTATGTAAATGGCTTTTTGAAAGAGCATAAGTACCTATAAAATATTTCGCCAAAACAATAAATGGTCCTGCAATTACAAATTGCAGGACCATTTAATAAATACACCGGAATGGGATTGTGTGTTCTAACCTGAATAATTATGCTTTTTCAATCACCACTGCATAACCCTGCCCTACCCCGATACACATGGTCACTAATGCATAGCGCTTGTTGCGTTCTTGCAATTCAATGGCAGCAGAGTTAAGGATACGGGCGCCACTCATGCCTAAAGGATGCCCCAATGCTATAGCTCCGCCATTTACATTGATGCGAGGGTCGTTATCGGAAAGTCCAAATCCACGGATTACCGCTAAACTCTGCGCAGCAAAAGCTTCGTTGAGTTCAATAATATCGATATCATTTAAGCTAAGACCCGCTTTTTTTAAGGCCATCATCGAAGCTGGAACGGGACCAATACCCATGATGCGAGGCTCGACACCTGCCACACCTGAGCTTACAATGCGAGCTCGTGGTGTAAGATTATGTTCTTTAATGGCTTTTTCGGATGCAAGTAAAAGTGCTGCTGCGCCATCGTTTAGGCCAGAAGCATTACCAGCAGTTACCGTTCCGTCCTTCCTAAAAGATGGTCGCAAAGTAGACAAGCCCTCAAGAGTTGTATTGGGTTTTACAAATTCATCTTGGCTAAACATTTTGGGATCGCCTTTCTTCTGAGGGATAACAACAGTCATTATTTCTTTAGCCAAACGACCACTTTGCTGTGCAGCAGCTGCCTTTTGTTGGGAATGAAATGAAAATAAATCTTGATCGGCCCGAGAGATAGCGTCTCTATCGGCAAGATTTTCGGCCGTTTCCCCCATGGCATCTACACCATACATTTCTATCATTTTAGGATTGATAAATCGCCACCCAAAGGTTGAGTCGAAGAGTTGGGCATCGCCCCCAAAAGGGCTCGCAGATTTGGACATAACTAATGGACCACGCGTCATATGTTCAACACCACCCGCAATCATAAAATCGGCATCACCAACTTGTATAGCCCTTGCCGCAGCAATAGCAGCAGATAAACCTGATGCACACAAACGATTAAGGGTTTCTCCCGGTACAGCATGAGGCAATCCTGCAAGCAATAAAGCCATACGTGCTACATTTCTGTTGTCTTCGCCCGCTTGGTTGGCACAACCCATGATCACGTCGCCGATTAAATTGGGGTCGACATTTGGATTGCGCTGCATCAATTCTTTAATCACCATTGCCGCCAAATCGTCTGTGCGAATAGCAGATAATGAACCTTTGAGGCTGCCAATTGGGGTGCGAATACCGTCTATAATAAATGCGTTATTCATTCTACTAATTTTTTATGTTCTATTTATAAATGAAATATTATTGCTCTGCTACTTTATTCCGAATCCAAGGGCTGGCCCGATAACGATCCTCATGATAATAATGATACAAATCATCTAATTGTTGCAGAATATTTGCCCATCCAATTTCATCTCCCCAAGCCATTAATCCTTTGGGGTAATTCACACCTTTCGTCATCGCAATTTCTAGATCCTCGCGTGTGGCAATATGTAGAAAAAGCGCATCAGCGCATTCATTGATAAGCATTGCCAAAATGCGATTCACTATTTTTTGCTGCAAAATAGTGTCTTCGACCGGCTTCATTTGTTCTGCTCCATCGGTATAATTATAAAAACCACGACCTGTTTTTTTACCATAATAGCCCGCCTCAAAAAGTCTTTTTTGACTGAGTGAGGGCTTAAATCTTGGATCGTAAAAGAACGAATTAAAAACAGATTCTGTGACACGGTAATTTACGTCGTGACCAATAAAGTCCATCAATGTAAAAGGCCCCATTTTGAAACCACCAACACTTGTCATTGCCCTATCAATTGTAACACAATCGGCCATCCCTTCTTCATAAATGCGAATAGCTTCACTATAAAAAGGACGGGCTACACGATTAACAATAAATCCCGGAGTGTCCTTCGTTATAACAGGTAATTTACCCCAACTGCTCACCCAAGCTTTTACTTCTTCGGCCAGACCCACACGAGTTTGCACTGCAGGTATAATTTCAACCAATGCCATTATGGGCGCTGGATTGAAAAAGTGAATGCCGATTACGCGTTCAGGACGAGCGCAAGCGGCAGCAATAGAGGCAATGGAAAGTGAGGATGTATTTGTTGCTAGTATACAATCTTCTGCAACGACCGCTTCAATATTTTTAAACAAGTGTTGTTTAACAGCCAAATCTTCAACAATGGCCTCTATAACAAGATGTACACCTTGGAGCCCATCAATAGTTTCGCTAAACTGTATATTTCCAAGGCATTCCTGAGCCTTATCGGTGGCCAATTTCCCTTTTTCGACAAGCTTATCAAAACTATTTTTTAATGAGGATTGAGCCTTACTTAAGGCGCTAGGATTGGCATCAAAAATAACTACTTGATGACCTGCACTTGCCAAGACCTGTGCAATGCCACTTCCCATAGCGCCGCTGCCTATAATACCTGTTTTCATATCTATTTTCAAGAAAAATTAAGAAGCCCAAAAGTAATTAAAAAACAAGGCAATCATATTAGTAATGATAAAAAGAAACCAATCGAAAATAATTCAACTCTTCTGACTTAAGGGGCAATTTGATTTTCATCAATCGACCAAGCTGCTTTAATCTACTGCGATTGCGATAAATAATACCCATCTGCCAACTAATACTATAGTAATGATATCCCAAGCTGTTTTTAAAAATGATACTACGACCATAATAAGTAGGCAATACGTCCTGCACCCCATCTGGACCATCTGAAAGCCAAGCCACATTGCGATGTTGTTGCCTCCAAGTTGAGTCTGTTCGCGTATGCTTTGTTTTGTGGTAATAACTTTGTTTGTCGATAATACTAAACACTTTATCCCAATTATTTTTTTCGATGGCAGCGCAAAAAGAACAGTTTTTAGGACAGTGCATGGTAGGTGCAAAAGCCTCTTGAACACTATTATTTGCAACAATATTAACCCTTACATAATTGCTATTAAGGGCATTTTCTGGCAAATTGATTTTATCGGGATCAATCGTTCTTTCGGTTTTAAAATCAGATACTTTATGGTACACATATTTACTAAGCGAATCCCCCCAAGGCGAATACCAAACAAGTACCTCATATTGACCGGGCGGCAATGGGGGCAGAGGATGATTGGCCTCGGTATGCTTTTTATAATTAACCTTATCGTTTAAAAAGAGAGGAATAGTTGTACTCCCTTTTGCCTCTAATCTTTTAAAAGTGCTTGAGCCTACTTTGTCCGTATTCATATCTAAGAGGGCCGACTCGCGATACACTTCTGTATAAAAATTATTCTTAACAGAATAAAATGAAAAATGAATCAATTTAGGACCCTTGTTTTGGCTACCAGGCAATAAAACGGACTGTTCTTTTTCAGTGGTATTCGATATTGTCAAGTTAAATTGAACAATATCTTCTTTGGAAAAAGTGCTATGGGGACATTCCAACTTTAAACTAAGACCGTACATAAATAAGTCTGCCTTGCTGTCGCACGAAAACAGCAAGAATAAAAACAAGAGGCTAAAAAATCGAAAGTATAAACGCAATGGCTATTTTATGGTTGCCGGTAACAAAATAGAAAGCTCTTTCATTATTTCAATACCCTCGTCATTGTTGTACCAATGCTGCAATTCGGTTTTGAGTGCTTCGAAATCTAAGTTTTTTTCCTTTTGCTGATCAAAATAAACTTGACAAGCAACAGGCCGAGGGCCCCATACAGCAAGATCTTCAGCCATTTCGTTTTGAATAATCAATTTAGGAATGGATTTACTCTTGCCATTGGTCAAATAATGTTCAATTCGATTGGGTTCGCTATCTCGTAATTCATATTGCACACTAATGTTCTCATTTTTCTGTGCAATCATGTCTATAAATGGTACAATATGCGCCGCATCTCCACACCAGGGCTCTGTGATGACAATCCAATTTTGCTTGCTTTTAATCGACGCAACAACTTTGATTATTTCTGATGTTAGTTGCCCCGTTTTCAACCAGCGATTCATGCGGCTCCAATTCAGTTTAGTATAATTAAAATAGTCAGGACTATCATAAGGCGCATTTGGAGATGCCTGGTGTAGTATATCTTGGAAGTATTGTTGGTATTGCTGGAAATTCATAGCCTTGATTCAATTTTGAGATCCAAAGGTATTACAAGCCTGTCAATAGCAAAAAACCAAATTTGAATAGAATTCAATTTATAGCTCAACCAACAAAGCAAAGCCGAAAAAATAAACCTAATTTTAGCCTTCAAAATTTCTATTTCATGAAGTACCTTTCATTCAAAAACCTTAGGATAATGGCATTGAGTATACTCGCTAGCCAGGCTACTGCACAAGAGCAATCGAATAAAGCAAGCAATCCTTTATTACAAAAAAGCAGCCTGCAATATCAAGCTCCACCTTTCCATCTAATCAAAGATGAGCATTTCAAACCCGCATTTGAGTATGCGCTGAAAAAGCATGATACTGAAATAGAGAAAATAGCTACTAATCCAAACAAGCCGACATTTGAAAACACTGTTTTAGCCATCGAGACGAGTGGCGAAGACCTTAATAGAGCCATGCTCGTTTTTAGTAATCTAACCGGTTCTAATACCAATCCTACCCTACAAGCAATAGAGGAAGAATATGCCCCTATTTTTTCTGCACACAATGACAAATTATACCTGAATAGCACTATCTATCAACGGATAAAAGCAATTGACCCAAGCAAACTCAAAGGAGAAGATAAACGCCTTACCGAATATTACCTTCAGCAATTTGAAATAGCCGGAGCCAATCTTGCTGATGACATCAAGGAAAAGGTCAAAAAGATAAACGAAGAAATGGCCACCTTAAGTACACAGTATAGCAGTAAATTATTGGTTTCTCGTAAAAATGCAACAGTTTATTTTGATAACGAAGCCCAATTAGAGGGACTTTCGAAAGAAGAGATCGCCGCTGCTCAAGAAAAGGCCAATAAAGAAGGGAAAACGGGTAAATATGCCATAGGTATCATTAATACTACCCAACAGCCCGTTTTGCAAACAATGAAAAATCGTGCATCACGAGAAAAAGTATTTAAAGCTTCTTGGACCCGTGCCGAAAAAAATGATGAAGGCGATACCAGAGCACTATTAGAACAATTGGCCAAACTTCGTTTGCAAAAAGCACAATTACTCGGCAAAAAAAGTTTTGCAGAATGGAAAATTCAGGACCAAATGGCACAGACTCCTGAGGCAGCTATGAATTTGTTAGCGAAAATTGCTACACCAGCAGTAGAGCAAGCCAAAATTGAAACAGCAGTCATTCAAAAATTAATTAATGAGCAAAATGGCGGATTTACAGTAGAGCCCTGGGATTGGGACTTCTATGCCGAGCAGGTTCGCAAAGCCAAGTACAACCTAGAAGAAAGTGAGGTAAGGCCCTATTTTGAAGTAAATACAGTACTAGAAAAAGGGGTGTTTTTTGCCGCAAAACAAATGTACGGTATTACATTTAAGGTGCGTAAGGACCTACCTTTATACCATCCAGATGTGGTGGCTTATGAGGTGTTTGATACCGATGGAAAAAGTATGGCCATTTATTACCTGGATTTTTATACCCGCGACAATAAAAACGGAGGAGCATGGATGAGTAATTTTGTCAACCAATCGCACTACCTCAAACAAAAACCAGTCATTGTAAACGTTTTTAACTTTGCAAAACCCGTAAACGGCAATCCCTCTTTAATCAGCTTTGATGATGTAACTACAATGTTTCATGAGTTTGGACATACCCTTCATGGGCTTTTTGCCAATCAAAATTATGTAAGCCTTTCAGGCACCAATGTACCACGCGACTATGTTGAATTCCCATCACAAATCAATGAACATGCAGCACTAGATCCTATTGTGCTTAAAAACTATGCACTACATTACAAAACAAAAGAAGTAATCCCCCAAACCCTGATTAATAAAATCAAAAAAGCAGAGACCTTCAATACCGGCTATACCGTTACTGAGTTATTAGCCGCTGCAACTCTAGACATGGCTTGGCATATGGTCGAAAAAGAAAGCGACTTCAAACCTACCCTTGAATTTGAAAAAGAAGCTTTAGAAAAATATGGCTTATTGGTCAAAGAAGTACCTACGCGTTACCATACACCCTATTTTGCACATATTTGGGGAGGAGGTTACAGTGCAGGATACTATGCCTATACTTGGAGTAAAACCCTCGATTATAATGTAAACGATTGGCTGAAGGCGCATGGAGGAATGACAAGAGAAAACTGTGATCGTTTCCGTACGTATATTCTTTCTGTAGGGAATAGTGTAGACCTCAACAAAGCATTTGTTGAAATGATTGGCCAAGAAATGAGCATCGAACCCTATCTCATTAACGCTGGCCTTAATGGTAACAAATAAATTTAATAACCCTGATTTTTAAAAAGTGTAGCCCATTAGCTACACTTTTTTCTTTGTAAAAAATCCGTTAATCTAGCTATTGGGCATAGCTTTTAACATTTTTTAAAAAAACTTGTTTTTTATTTTTGAGGGACCAAAATAAAGAACAAGCTATATGAAAAACAACATTATCCCCGTTGTGCTTACAGCTGCACTTACCTCTGTTGGCACTTTGTTTGCTGTACAGCATTTTTCAAAAAACAACTTTTTATCAGATACTCAACAACAGATTCCCGTAAATCACGTCCTTTATGCTAGTGACAAACAAGTGTTGAGCGCCCCACCAATTGATTTCAGAAATGCGGCCGAAGGCAGTGTGAAAGCAGTAGTACATATCAAAACCACGATTAATTCGAAAACGGTCCTTGCTAGAGACCCCTTCGCTGAATTATTTGGAGAAAATTATATGCGCCAATATCGTACTCCAGAACAAATGGGATCTGGTTCGGGAGTAGTAATTTCTCCAGATGGCTATATTGTAACCAATAATCATGTGGTCAGTGGTGCCGATGTGGTAACCGTAACCTTTAATGACCATAAAACGGCTCAGGCAAAAGTCATTGGCACAGACCTCTCCACAGACCTCGCCGTTCTAAAGATTGAAGAACAGAATTTACCCTTCATGGAATTCGGTAATTCCGACGAGGTACATTTGGGCGAATGGGTATTGGCGGTAGGTTACCCCCTTAGTTTGGATGCCACAGTTACGGCAGGCATAGTCAGTGCAAAAAGCCGGAGTATTGGTATCAACGCGCAAAAATCACGTTCGGCAATAGAGTCCTTTATCCAAACAGATGCAGCAGTAAACCCTGGAAATAGTGGTGGACCTTTGGTAAATAGCACCGGGCAATTAATTGGCATCAATTCGGCCATTGCATCACCTACAGGTAGCTATGCTGGATACTCCTACGCCATTCCTGCCAACCTCGTCAAAAAAGCAACGGCAGACATTATTCAATATGGCGCCGTTCAAAGAGGCTTTTTGGGAATAGAGCCAAGAGATTTTAAAAATGCTAGCCCAGCAGAAATTAAAGCCTATAAACTAGAAGAAACAGAAGGGGTTTTAGTAGCGAATCTTGCGCCAAATGGTGGCGCAAAAGCAGCAGGAATATTAAAAGGAGATTTGATTACAGCAGTCAATAGTGTACCCATCAGTAGCATTCCCCAACTCAATGAACAAGTATCCCGATACAAACCCGGCGACCATATCAACATTAGTTTTTTGCGGAGTGGAAAAAAAATGACTGCAAATGTGGAGTTGAAAAATATCAATGGAACGACAAGTGTGATCAATGAAAAAGCCAACTTAAACTCTATGGGTGCTGTATTAAGGAGTTTGAGTAAAGAAGAACAATCCAAATATGATCTAAAAAATGGAGTGGTAGTATCAAAAGTAGGTTCTGGCATTTTGGCTAAAGCCAATGTGCGTGACGGCTTTGTTATAACGGGACTTAATGGATCATCAGTCTCTGAAACAAGCGAAGTTGACCAGGCGCTACATTCAGGCAGGCTCATTCAAATAGAAGGCTTTTATCCAGGCCGCAATGGCATGTATTATTATACCATTGATGGTGAAAAAGAATAAGTTAATCAGATTAGTTTAAAAGCTGTTCCTTTTACAAACAGAAAAGCTCTATTTGATTTAGATCCCATTGAACAGGTCTAAGGCTTTGAAAGGTAAACTTTTTGAAAAACATTTACCCAAAGATGCTTTTTTAAAGCGTCATTGCTTGCTATTTGGGCGAGTGAAAAGGTAGGCATCCATTGCACTGCATCAAAATGATTCACCTCATGAAGGTTCATCATCGCTTGAATACCCAATTGGGCAGGCAATATACCTAACAATAAAACCTTGCTGGCCTTAGTAAGTGCTCTTAATTGTATCCAAGGAAGAATTTGATCAGGATTGATTTGGACAATTTGATATTGTTCTTCGGTCAATTTGCAAGCAGTCAACATTTTAATAAGTTGTTGCTCTTCGGAGCTGTTTGGCAGATATTCAGTGCTCAAAACAAGACTGTCTTTGGGCATTAAGGAATAATGGTCGAGCGACTCCCAATTTCGGTCAAAAGTGGATTGAATAATAGTTGTGTTATATATATCAGGAAATTGCAAGTCCATTAGCTAAACATTATAAAAACAATGGTTTAAAGCAAGTGCCAAAAAAACCGTTTCTTTGCGCCAAAATTAGTTTTTCTTCACGACATATTTTGTACCAAACCAATATTATGGCATTCGAAATTAAGGTTAATAAAATTACGGAAAGCAGAATCAAAGAATTTGACCAAAACAACATTCAATTTGGTCGTTTATACTCCGACCACATGTTGGTAGCGCATTATGATGATGGTGTTTGGGGAGATCCAGAAATTATGCCTTACGCTAACCTAAGCCTTAGCCCAGCCACCACCTTTATGCATTATGGCCAAGCTATTTTCGAAGGTGTAAAAGCCTACAAAGATGCAAACGGTAAAGGAAGAATTTTTCGTCCAGAAGATAATTGGAAGCGCATGAACAAATCGGCTCATCGTATGGCCATGCCCGATGTACCGAAGGAAATATTTGTAGATGGGATGCGCAAACTAATTGAAATGGACCAAGCTTGGATACCTGATTCCTTTGGTAATTCCTTATATATCCGCCCATTCATGTTTGCCACTGACGAATTTGTAGGTGTTCGTCCGGCTACTAAATTTACATTTATCATCATTACGAGCCCAGCAGCTGCTTATTACAGCAAGCCGGTTTCAATTTATGTACAAGACGAATTTGTAAGAGCATTTCCAGGAGGCATTGGACAAACCAAAGCCGCCGGCAATTATGGTGCTTGTATGTACCCATCACAACAGATTCAGAAAATGGGTTACGACCAAATTCTGTGGACGGATGGTTTTGAACATAAATATGTACAAGAAATCGGCACCATGAATGTATTCTTTGTTATCGGCGACAAAATCATCACACCTGATTTATTGAGCGGAACGATATTGGCAGGGGTAACTAGAGATTCAGTTATTACTTTATTGAAAGAAAAAGGCATTACTGTTGAAGAACGCCCCATCTCAATTGAAGAAATCGAAACGGCCCATAAAAACGGCACTTTAAAAGAAGCCTTCGGTACAGGAACAGCAGCTTCCGTTGCCCCAATTGGGAAACTAACCATCCATGGCGATGAAATGCAACTACGCCCAGTAGAAGAATGGGATACGATGAATTGGATTAAAACAACTTTAGATGATATCCGTTATGGCAAAATCGAAGATAAACATGGCTGGATATTGAGTATCTAAATTATACAAAATAGATCAACAAAGCACTTCAATTATTGAAGTGCTTTTTTTTATACCTTCTTGAAAGAACGATTGTCATAAAACTAAAAACAATAAAATGCAATAAGGGAAAAGAAAGTATAGCCATTGCAGATAAAAGCTTTGGCTACTTCTTTGAACCAAAAAAACAATTGACTTCGATAGTTAAAAACCCCTAAACAAAAAGCGACCTTTTCTCGAAGCATAGCTTTCAACTACAATGTATAGTCGGCATTATCTAACAGTCAGAGCAGGCCATTATGTTTCCATCATAGGCAACATTGTTGCGCAGCTAAAAGATTAAATTGTACCATAACAAATTAGAAGCTACTTTTACAAACGCTATATTGCCGATTGATTTCTATTTGCTCTTAAATGTCAAAACTTGCAGCTCAAGATAAATTTCTTGACCTCGCCGATTACGGAAGACCTGCCGCCAAACTAATTGCCCAACAATTAAAAAACACTTCATTTACGGCCATTCATGTTAGTTTGCTTTTCGCTCTTTCGGGATTGATTGCCATCTATTGTATTCTTACACAACAATACTACTGGGCGGCTATATTTATCGTGCTCAAATCCATCCTTGATGGTGCCGATGGCGAACTAGCTCGTATAAAAGCCACTCCATCTTATGTGGGTCGATATTTAGATAGTGTATTGGATATCATCCTGAATTTCCTTTTCCTCATGAGTATTTGCTATATCAGTGAGTCATCGCTAATAGCTACCCTATTGGCATTTATCAGTATTCAAATGCAAGGTACTTTATACAACTATTACTATGTTATCCTTCGGAACAAATCGATAGGTGGCGATGCTACAAGCAAAATATTCGAACAAAAAGCACCAAAAGCATTTGCCGGCGAGCAGCAGAAAAATGTCAATATTTGGTTCGGAATATTCTACAGCCTGTATGTGGTATTTGATAAGAGTATTTATCAGTTAGACAAGGAGGCGTACAAGGTAAAAACTTTGCCCAATTGGTTTATGACACTGGTTTCGGTGTACGGATTAGGCTTTCAATTACTCATCATCGCCATCATGTTGCCCCTAAATTTAAAAGAATATATTATCCCCTTTTTCATAGCTTATAATGCGCTAATGATTGTAATGATTGTCATCAGAAAAAACTTGAGCTTATCCCAAACGATGGGACAATCAGGAAATTAAGCCATAGATAATAAAACAATCACCACCACAGACAAAGCCAATCCTATCCAACGTTTACTGCTGAACTTTTCTTTAAAGACAATCAAGGCAAGAATAGATGATGCAAATAGCACCCCAACATTACTTAGGGGTATTAAGGCAGAGCTTTTGAGGAAATTACTATTCAGCATCCGGACAAAAAAGTAGATGGAGAAATAGTTGGGAATACCTAATGCAATGCCGCCTATCAGGTTTCTAAAAGACAAGCGTACTTTTTGGGTCAACACCAGATAAGTCATAATCAAGGTGCCGATACAGCCAGCTACGGCAAAAACATGAATAGAGTAAATAGCTTGCAAAGCCTGTGTTGACAAATGTTTCTGTTGTACAAATTTCATGGCCGTATCCAATAAACCGCTCCCTAAAAAGAGTAGAGCTGTCCAGCCAAAATGAAAGGATTGCCCCCCTTTTTGCGTTGAAATTTCTGAAGATGATGCTGCAAGATAGACTGCCGGAAACGCAATTAAAATACCTAAAACATGGACCAAACTTAGGGTTTCGGCATACAAGAAAACCGAAAAAAGAACAGGTATAACCAATGATAATTTATTAGCGACTGTGGCTGCTGTAATCCCTTCCATCTTGGTACAATAACCAAACAAGTTAAAGACCATAATGAAGCCAAAGCCCATCAACAGCGCGAAAAGAAACCATGGCTGATGGATGCTTTGTGCGCCAATGGGAAATTCGCCCAAAAACAAAGAACCGGTGATCACACAGACCCAATAATTAAATACAATGGCTTGCAAGGTATCAATTTTATATCTGGGAAACAGCTTAAAGATGACAGCCAAAAGTGCATTGAGCAGTATAGTCAGTAATAAATAAATCATAGTCGGCTTAAAGGTTTGCGTCTTGACGCATTGAAAAAACACTACTTTGATGGAGGTAAACCTTAAGCTTATCCTGCTTCAAATTAGTTTCAACAATTTTTTGGGCATTTATTAAACAAGGAGCCAACAAGCCTTCGGATAAGACATTAGGCGCTTCAAAAACTCTGGCTTCATCCCAAATTCCCGCTTCGATAAAACGGTGCAATAGATGCACACCTCCCTCCACTATGAGCGACAAAATATTGGCCTGATACAGTCTATTTAATATCTGCGGAATAATATCTTGTTTAAAATCTAATTGGATGAAATGAAGATGACCCATTGTTTCCTCTTTATGCTGATTGAAAATCCAGGTTGGATAATCCTGAGCAAGTAGATGATGTGATGGAGGCAGTTGTACATCTTTGTCTATTGCAATACGCATGGGTTGAGGGCCTTGTCCGTAGCGGTTAATGAGCTGTGGATTATCATTCATTGCTGTAGTAAAACCAACCAAAATGGCGGACTCTTCACTACGCCATTGGTGGCTTAATCGACTACTGAACTCATCCGTCAATTGAAATCGAGTGCGGTCTTTGGGAGCAAAAAGACCTTTGGTTGTTTGCGCCCATTTCAAAATAATATAGGGTCTCTGTTGCTGATGAAAAGTAAAAAAACGACGATTGAGCCAGGAGCCTTTCTCTTCTAAAATCCCAGAAAGCACCTCAATGCCATTATCTCTTAAAATCTGAATCCCCTTACCCGCAACCTTTTCAAAAGGGTCTGTATTACAAATCACCACCCGTTTTACGCCTTCTTGTACAATCCGATTTGCACAAGGTGGCGTTTTACCATAATGAGCACAAGGTTCTAAACTCACATACATAGTGCTCTCAGCAATCAAATGTTTGTCTTTGTTGGCAACACTATCAAAGCAATTGACCTCGGCATGGGCTTGTCCATACTGTTGATGAAAACCCTCCCCAATAACACGACCTTGATGTACCAATACAGCCCCTACCATAGGATTGGGCACAGCGGCGCCTTTAGCCTTTTCTGCTAGTTGCAGACAACGTTCTATGTATAGTGTATCCTTCACCCCAAATTAAATGTGAGCGAAAGTAAACAAATAGTTTGCGTTCTTTGCACAACCAAGCTGCAAAAATTAATGACGCTCCACGAGGCATTCAATACTTTAAAAACAGAACTCAACCAACTATACCCCGAGCAAGAAGCCCAAGCTATTGCCCACGAGGTAATGGAAAATATTACCCAACTCCCCAAAATAGACCGATTGATGAGCAAAGGACAATTGCTCAACAGCAGCCAACAAAATGAATGGGACTATATCCGCGATGAATTATTACAAGGCAAACCGATGCAATATGTCTTAGGTAAAAGCTATTTTATGGGCAAAGAATTTCGGGTAGATGAGCATGTATTGATTCCCCGGCCGGAAACGGAAGAATTGGTGATTTGGATTTTGAACGATTGGGCACAAAACAAAGAAGGAAAAAGCATAGTAGATATTGGCACAGGTAGCGGCTGCATTCCCATTTCGCTCAAAGCAGAATGGCCCGAATCACAAATCAATGCCTGTGATGTAAGCCTCGGCGCTTTAGCAGTTGCGCAAAAAAACGCAAGCCATCTTGGGCAGGACATCAATTTTTTTGAACAGAACATTTTAGATAAAAGCTTGTGGCATCATTTACCCCAATACGATATTATTGTCTCTAACCCTCCCTATATTCCAGTAAACGAAATAACAACTATGGAGGCCAATGTACACGAGCACGAACCTCATTTGGCCCTTTTTGTAGCGGATACAGACCGATTTTTGTTTTATAGAATTATTGCCCAACTCGGTAAAACAAAACTAAAAGAAGGGGGTGCTATGTACTGCGAAATCCATCGTGATTTTCCTGAAGAAACCAAAGCTGTATTTGAATCCGAAGGCTATACGAATATAGAATTGCGCAAGGATATGCACGATAATTGGCGGATGATAAAAGTGATGAGGTAATTGGACAACTTGAGAATATGAAGGTTTGTAGGTTTTTTTGTAGTAGACAATAAGAAACATTGATAAAACCTTTGCAGCACTTTAGGGTAAAAAGTGAACCATTTTCCATCGAAAGCTATTCCGCCAAAAACTCCTCATGCTGCTCTAACACAAAATGCTTCACTAAAGCATCAAACTCATTTTGTTGCCCCAATAAAATGCGCACTTCAATAGGCAAGACAACAATAGGCACTGGAATTGACCGGAGTAATTCGGGGCGTAAATGCAATCGCGTAGCATCTTTTTCGGTAGTCACAATCACACAATCCTGATCCCAATTTTTTACGGTGTCTTTGATCTCTTCAAAATTACGTTCGGTAAAAAAATGATGATCGGGATAGGCCAACAAATGAACCTTTTGGGCTACTTGCCCCAAATGTGCTACTAAAGGCTCTGGGCGAGCAATACCAGCGATTAACAATACATTTTTACCACTAAAGTCAGCAGCTGTATGCTCGAAAAAATGGTAAGCGGCGCCATACTGAATCGTACTGAAAAAAACTTTTTGATGTGGCCAAGGATTGATACGCGACCTCATATGCTCTGCGTCAATTGTAGACAATTGTTGGGGACATTTCGACACCACAATAATATCAGCTCTTTGGTAAGCTGTCCTAGACTCGCGCAAACGGCCATAAGGCAAAATATAATCGGCATAAAAAGGTCTAGAAAAATCGGTAATCAAAATATTCAAACCCGCTTTTACAGAGCGGTGTTGGTAAGCATCATCCAACAATACTAATTCTACTTCTGGGCGACGCATCAACAAAGAAGGAATACCGGTCATTCTATCCTCTGCAACACTCACCACCAATTCCGGAAATTTTAAATAATATTGCATCGGCTCATCGCCTATCTTCACCGCATTGCTTGCTGCATCGGCCAGCAAAAAGCCCCTGGTCTTACGTTTGTAGCCACGGCTCATAGTAGCGACCTTATACTCGTATTGCAGCAAACGAATTAGATATTCGATATGTGGTGTTTTGCCTGTTCCACCAACCGATAAATTACCCACAGCAATCACCGGAATATCAAAAGAAACGGAAGACATAAAACCCGCGTCGTACAAGCGATTGCGCAACCACACGACAAAACCATATAACAAGGTAAAAGGCAATAATAAATAGCGTAGGAGTTGTTGTATCATAATGTTCATTTACCCGATTGTATGTATTTGGCCAATACCCTTTCGAGGATTTTTTCTTCAGGCAAAAACGGCTTTAATCGATCCAAACCCATATAATTTATCGCTTGG
>JAIXWS010000022.1 GCA_027491165.1 Sphingobacteriales bacterium
ATGATAGAAATAAAAAACGTAAGCAAAAGCTTTGGCGAAAAAGTAGTGTTGAGGGATGTAAGTGCACAATTACTTCCCGGAAAAACGAATTTAATCATTGGCACCAGTGGAAGTGGCAAAACGGTTTTGATTAAAATAATGGTGGGCCTCATGACACCCGATAAGGGCAACATATTTTATGAGGGTAAAGACATTATCAATATCAACCCCAAAGAATTAAAGGAAATTCGCACCCAAATAGGCATGTTGTTTCAAGGATCGGCATTGTTTGATAGCCAAACAGTGGAGCAAAATGTGATGTTTCCGTTAGATATGTTTACCACAAAAACGCGCAAAGAAAAATTGATGCGTGCCAATGAAGTACTGGAGCGCGTAAACCTTACAGGAGCCAACCTTAAATATCCTTCAGAGATTAGTGGAGGTATGAAAAAACGTGTAGCCTTGGCCCGTGCTATTGTACTCAATCCTAAATATCTTTTTTGCGATGAGCCCAATTCGGGCCTTGACCCTAAAACCTCTATATTAATTGATGAATTGATCGATGACATTACCAAAGAATACAACATCACCACCGTTATCAACACTCATGACATGAATACCGTAATGGAGCGTGGTGACTACATCCTGTACTTACACCAAGGCCTTAAAAAATGGGAAGGAACCAATAAAGAAATCATCTACAGCAAGGACGAAGATTTAAATGACTTCATCTTTGCATCTGGCTTCTTGAAAAGAACGAAAGAAATCATGATGCAAGAAGGACTTGTTCAATAAAAAATAAAAAGCCAATAATGCACAAAAAAGAAGCCAACTCTTCAATGAGTTGGCTTCTTTTTTTGGTTGAGAAAGGCGCAACCAATACACAAATCAATTGAATACAGATGCTGCTTCCCAATGAAGCGTATCGGCCCAATCTTTTAAGGAACTGAATTGCTCATCTACAGTATCATGCGGCATGGCAACAGGACTATTGGTTGTGCTCAAAAAAACGGTGTGCATCCCCATTCTTTTGCCAAAAAGCATATCGCTTAAATTATTACCAACCATCACACTCTTTTTAAAGTCGATAAGATCAATATCTTCTTTGGCTTGCATAGCCATACCTGTATTGGGTTTGCGATTCACATCCCCATCTTCTACCGAAGTACAAACATATATCTTATCGATGCGCCCGCCATGTAATAATATTTCGGCCTGCATATGTTGATGGATGTTTTTTAAATCCTCCATGGCCATAATGCCCCGACCTACACCGCGTTGGTTGGTAACGACAATAATATTCCCAAAAATTTGCGCAAGCGATTCTATAGCTTTTAAAGTACCATCATAAAAGACAAACTCAGCCCAATTGGTTACATAAGTGCCTTTTACTTCTTCATTAATTACGCCATCCCTATCGAGGAAAAGCGTCCAGTCTTTAGTATATTTTGTTGCGTTTGGCTGCATGGATGTGTGCTGAAATTTTTTCACGAATTCTAAAATAAATTTTCTTCTACCAGCTGGCATAGAATATGCCCAATCATGATATGCGCTTCTTGTATGCGAGGCGTATCGGTTGAAGGGACATTAATAAGGTAATCCCCCATGTCTTTCATTTTGCCGCCGCTATTACCGGTCATGACTACGGTGATCATACCCATTTCTTTGGCTTGCAATAAAGCGTTGATGATATTGGTAGAATTGCCCGATGTACTCAAGGCAATAAGCACATCCCCTTTGCGTCCGATACCTTTTACCATTCGGCTATACACGGCATCGTAGCCATAATCGTTAGCTACTGCAGTAAGGTAAGAAGTGTTGCAATGTAATGCTTCGGAGGGCAAGGGATTACGATCGGTATAAAAACGACCGCTGAATTCTGCTGCTAAATGTTGGGCATCTGCAGCACTGCCCCCATTACCGCAAAACAGCACTTTATTGCCATTTTGAAAGGCATGCGTTACACGCTCTGTCACTTCGTGAATGGTTGCTATCAAAGCCTCGTTGTGCAATATATTTTGCTTGGTCTGTATAGAAGCAGCAATAATTTCTTTAATCGAATTCATAAAATACATTGATAGCTAAGGGCTCAAAAATACAAAGAGCAAGCCAATAAAAACGTGTGATTTTAATGACTATGAAAAGTTCTATATTTTATTGCACGGTAATTTTTTGGGTAAAGATTCCTTGATGGTCTTGCATAAGACTAACGATGTAAGTACCAGGGCCTAAGTTAATGGGCAGGGTAATATCTTGCTGGGTAAATTGTAGTTCTTGTGACAAGACCCTTTTACCCAACATATCGGTAATCGTGAGCTGTGTGGGTTTATGGTTCGGCAAAGTGCTGCGTAGCGTAAGATAATTGGTTGCGGGGTTTGGGAAAACACTGATTCCATGTACGAAACTTTTGGAGGGCGCAATACCCAAACCGAGCACATAAACCGATTGTTTAAAGGAGTCGGCATCCACAAATGCAATTATTTTATCGCCACCAGTAGTTATGGGTACATTGTAAATATTACGAACAATATTGGCACTATTTATTTTAGCAATGTAAGGAGTAAATTTGCCGGAATCAGCTGTAAAATACCCCTCCAACATCGAAAACATGCCAGAGGGAATGGCTGCGCCAGTGTACAATTGAAATTGTGCCTCTACCGGAAAAGTAGCTGCCATACCAATAGGCAATCCCCCATTAAGCGACCATTCACAAACTATCCATGAACGCAGCGCTACAGTTGCTGTTGGGGCATTATAGATTAAGCCTGTTGTATCACTTTCACCCCACCAAGTAGAGTCAGACAGGAATGCGGAAACGGCTTGAGCATTATAAAATTCATTGTCACGACTATTGTCAGATTTAGGATTAAAAATTCTTGCGTTGTTGATGGTAATAATAGAGCTGGTGCCTGTCAGGCTATCATTATACAAAGCCATTCCGCGACCAGAAAAAGTGGCGTTTGTACTTCTATTATTAATAATTTGACCGCTCTTGATGTTGACCTCATTGTTACCTGTGCAATAAACAGCAGCCGCAAAATTGGTGTCTGTGAAATTGAAAAAAATTTCGGCTTTATCGGTCATTTCAAAAAGTACATTTTTAAAATAAAACGCACCACCCATTAGTGTAGAATGGTTAGCCATTATTTTGGCATTATTTTTTAAATAAACAATTCCATTTTCGGAATAACAGCCAGCCCCCATCTTTGCTTTGTTCTCCCTTATATCTGTGTAATCTAAAAAATAACTTTCGCCTAAACTAAAAACCCCACCGCCTTTTTCGGTAGCTATATTTTTTCTTACAATAGTTACGGTACTTAGCTCGAGCTTTTTGGTTGTAAAAATTCCACCACCATTAACTGCAAAATTTCCTTCAATAATACTTGCTCCTTTTAGGTAAACATCGCCCTCAGCATAAATAGCCCCTCCATTACGAGAGCCACTAAAAGAGGCGGAGGAATCGGGAGCGTGATTATTAAATAAAGTACAAAAATCACCAATTATTAGGGTAGTCCCTTTGCCAGCATAAATAGCGCCCCCGCCTGCATCAAAACCATTATTCGCGTGTCCATTTGTAATATTCAAACCTTGTATTAGTAGGGTATTTGTAGTAGTTGGAAAATTGGGATTGGTAAAAATAATGGCAGAACTATCTGTCGGTAATCCAGCATCAATTAATGAACGGTTGCCCAAAAAAGAAGAACCTGTGATGGATAAAGATTTGTCGATTACTATATTTTGTTCTCTAAACGTATCTGCACTCAACACCAAACTATCATTATCTATGGCGACTGCTACTGCAGTTTTGATGCTACTATAGCTTGGGCTGATGGCAGTACCTGCACGATAAATCATTACCGTCTGTGCCTGTAGATTTAATGATGCCACAAGGAGCATTAAAAGACCGATTATTTTGGAATACATAGAATAGGAATTAGGTGAGCAAAATGAAATTTTGCCTTGTAAAAATAAGCATGTTTTTGCTTGGAAGATTAGGGTGGATAGAAATAATTGCTAGGGCTTAGGTCAAAAAAAACGGAACCCTTGATTAGAGCATTTCCTTTTCGGCTAAGAGCTCTAATGCCTTACGGGCGGCTACTTGTCCTGCATCCTTTTTATTGAATGCGGTGCCTTCGCACAATAAGGTTTCATTGAGCATAATCCCTACAGTAAACATTCTGCGATTGCGCTCATTTTTATTTTCCATTACTTCAAAGCTCAGAGTATGCCTATTGACTTGCGCCCAATTGAGTAATTGGTTTTTATAATTAATATCGGTGCTGGCCATCATTTCGATGTCCACATATTTTTGCAATAATTGCTTGATGATAAAGGTGCGTGTTTTGGCATATCCTTGATCAAGATATACCGCGCCCACCAAGGCTTCTAGGGCATTGCCAAAAATATGACTTCGTTCAAAACCACGGTCATGCACATTGTATTGCACCAGCTTTTGCAAGCCAATTCTATTCGCGACATTGTTGAGGGTTTCGCGGCGTACAATGCGGGAACGCATCTCGGTCAGAAAACCTTCGGATTGGGTTGGGTATTTTTTAAATAAATATTCGCCCACAATAGCGCCAATAAAAGCATCGCCTAGATATTCGAGTCGTTCGTTATTACGCGCTAGTTCGTCGAGCTTGCTGCGGTGTACAAGGGCAAGTTGGTAATAAGGTAAATGTTTGGGTTTGAAGCCCAATAAGTGCTCCAGCTGTGCAGACAACTGTTTGTCGGGGGAGAAGAAATTTTTTATGCGAGCAAGTAAGCGACGCACAATGGATTAATCTTGGAATTTTTTGAAAATAACAGAGGCGTTATGACCACCAAAACCAAAAGTGTTCGATATCGCTGCATTAACTACTCTTTTTTGAGCCACATTTGCGGTCAAATTTAAGCGGCTATCAATAGCAGGGTCTAGATCTTTAAGATTAATAGTTGGGGGAATAGTATCTGTCATTACAGCCATGATAGTTGCTACAGATTCAATAGCACCTGCGGCACCTAAAAGATGGCCAGTCATTGATTTGGTAGAACTAATATTCATCTTGTAGGCGTGATCTCCAAATACTTTTTCGATAGCCACAATTTCAGCAACATCTCCCAAGGGAGTAGAGGTTCCATGAACATTGATATAATCGATGTCTTCGGGTTTCATGTTGGCATCTTCTAATACGTTGCGCATCACGTTGATTACACCCAATCCTTCGGGATGTGGTGCAGTAAGGTGATAGGCATCGGCACTCATACCGCCACCAACGATTTCAACAAGAATGTTGGCGCCACGGCGTTTAGCATGTTCGTAATCTTCAAGAATAATAGAACCGGCACCTTCACCTAATACAAATCCATCACGATTAACATCGAATGGACGGCTTGCAGATTGAGGATCGTCATTGCGTTCACTTAACGCTTTCATGGCATTAAATCCACCGATTCCTGCTTCTGTGACAACAGCCTCTGATCCGCCACAAATAATGGCGTCTGCCTTACCGATGCGGATGTAGTTGAAGGCATCAATCAGTGCATTGGTAGAAGAAGCACAAGCACTAACGGTAGAAAAGTTGGGACCTCTAAATCCATATTTCATGGAAATTTGGCCACCGGCGATATCCAGAATGAGTTTGGGAATAAAGAAAGGGTTGAAACGAGGAGTTCCGTCACCAGCGTTATAATTTTTCATCTCTTCGATGAAGGTAATCATACCTCCGATACCCGAGCCCCAAATTACACCTACGCGGTCTTTGTCTACCCCTTCAGAGTCAAGATTAGCGTGCTTTACCGCTTCGTCTGCAGCAACAAGCGCCAGTTGAGTAAAACGGTCAATTTTACGAGCTTCTTTACGATCGAAATAATCTTCAGGATTGAATCCTTTCAATTCGCAAGCAAAGCGCGTTTTAAATTTTGACGCATCAAATTGTTTGATGAAATCGGCACCCGAAACACCATTGATCAGGTTGTCCCAATAAATAGGGGCAGTGTTGCCCAATGGAGTTAGGGCACCGACACCGGTAACGACTACTCGTCTAAACGGAAAATTCATCAACAAATAAAAATGGTTTTAAATTACTTAACGTGTTCTTCAAGGTAAGATACTGCTTGACCAACTGTAGTGATGGTTTCTGCTTGTTCGTCGGGGATAGAGATATTGAATTCTTTTTCGAATTCCATGATTAACTCTACAGTATCCAAAGAATCAGCTCCCAAATCGTTGGTGAAGCTCGCTTCTGTGTTTACTTCCGATTCGTCAACGCCTAGTTTGTCAACGATAATTTTCTTTACGCGATTTGCAATTTCAGACATAGCTTGTGCATTTAAAATTTATGAGTGCAAAAATATACTTTTTAGGATATTAGGAAAGGTTTTTTTCAATCTTTATTTGAGAAAGATTTTATTTTCTTGCATTTTATACTGTACAATGCGTATTAATTGGCTGATACAATTGACGAAACAATGCGCCCATCGCGCATTTCAAGGTTTCTATCGGCAAGTGCCGCCAATTCTTTATTGTGGGTAACTAACACAAAAGTTTGTGATAATTCTTGACGCAATTGCACAAATAACTGGTGTATTGCCTGGGCATTCGCGCTATCGAGGTTGCCTGTAGGTTCATCGGCCATGATGATAGAGGGCTTGTTGACCAAGGCACGGGCTATAGCGACACGTTGTTGTTCGCCACCTGATAGGGCACTGGGTTTATGGCTAACTCTTGAGGAGAGACCAACGATTTCTAACATTTTAGCGGCTTCAAGCAAGGCCTCTTTTTTGTCTTTGCGCGCTATCCACAAGGGCATTGCTACGTTTTCGAGCGCAGAGAATTCGGGCAATAAATGATGAAATTGAAATACAAAACCGATTTTTTCGTTCCGAAATGTGGCTTGCTTTCGCGAAGAGAGCGAAAAGATATCAACACCATCTATAAGCACCGAACCTTCATCGGGTATATCTAAAGCCCCCATCAAATGTAACAAGGAACTTTTGCCTGCACCAGATGCACCAGTTATAGCCACTAATTCACCTGTAGCAATGCTCAATGAAACCTCATTAACCACTGTGAGGCTACCGTATTTTTTTATTAAGTTGTTTACCTCTACCATTTATGAATGTAAATGTGCGAAAATTGAAGCGAAAATCGATATTTCCTTGTAATTAATAATTTGGCTTTAACAAGTTACTTATTGGACCACAACTCCAGATGGCTGTATTTTGAAAACAAAATCGCCGCAAACAGGGGTTTGCGGCGATTAGCCTATATTTCTTTTAGGGACACTTACTCAAATTCTTTATCAGCAATGCCTTTATTTACTTCTACAGTTTGGATTTTGAATTCTCCACCCATCATTTTTAAGCTAAAAGGCATTTTGTATCCATTGGCATTGGGAACTTCTTTATAATCGCCGAACTCCATAACCATTCCAGGATTATCTCCTTCGCCAGCTTGCACTTGCTTTACGAGTAAGTTCGTATTTACATCATAATATTCGGTAGATTTTTTACCCTTTTTATCTAGGTTTTCCACCATATAAGCGTCTGCACCATTCACTTGAACAATACCTTTAACGGTGCGTTTATCACCATATTTTTCAGGGTTCAAATCGGCCTGCATATCTGCTTGCTCCTTAGCTTGATCCAAGTCATCACCGCTCAACTCTTGTTTTTTACCTTGAGTTTCTTGGTAACCTTTATCTCCATTCAAAACGGTTCTGCTCAAATTCATTGTTTGACCATTAAAGGTACCATTAACGACAGCTTTGAGTTTAGAACCTTGTTTTTGAAAATTCATAATGGTGATCTCACCGCCCTGTAATGCGCCTTTACGCACTGTTTTGATATCCTTCAATGATTTGATGGCTTTTTCACCGCCCAGTGCGGCTACATAATTTTTCATTACATCTTCTGCTGTGACATTACCTGCGGATTTTGTTTCGGAAGGGACAATAATGTTGCCGTAATTATCATAATAGGTTATGATGTTATTCTTGCCGAAACGAGCCATTTTGCTTGCTACTTCCTCTTTGCTACCTACAACAATGATGTTCATATTGCGCGGATTCATGTATTTCTGCGCAGCAGCTTTTACATCAGCAGCGGTAACTGCATTCAAGTTTTTAAGGTAGTTCTGGTAATAGTCTGCTGGCAATTTCAATCTTTCAATATTGATGGCTAACTGTGCAATACGCTGGGGTGATTCTAAGCTAATTGCAAAATTTCCACCAATATAATTCAGGGTATTTTGTAAAGATTCTTTATCGACATCCTCGGTTTGCAAACGATTCATCTCTGCAATAATTTCAGCAACAGAGCTATCACTTACTGGGTTACGCGCTTTGGCTTCAGCACCAAAATTACCTACAAGAATATCAGAACTAAGGCTGGAATAAGAACCATAAGTCCAAGCATGTTTTTCGCGAAGATTCAAAAACAAACGACCTTGAGAACCACCGCCAAGAATAGTATTGGCAACTTTAGCAGCAAACTCATCTGCTGCACCTGGTTTTAAATCTAATGGGCGAGTTATACTGATTACGCTTTGCACAGCGGCATCACGAGGCACAAAGGCAACCTTGGGCGACAAAGGCGCTTCGGGTTGGCTATACATGGCAACAGGCACTTCTTTTTTGACCCAAGCACCAAAATATTTAGCCACTAAAGGTTTTATCTCGGCTGCAGTAATATCTCCTACAATAGCCATGTAGGCTACATTAGGACGGAAATAAGTATCATAATATTTCTTGCAACGATCTAAAGTAATCGCTTTGATGGACTCTTCTGTTTCAACCTCTCCATAAGGGTGATTTGTCGTATAGTTCAATACTTTTTGAACATTGTCCATCATGGCATCTGGATCATTTTTATTGGTTTCGAGGCCCGACAATGCTTGGGTTTTGAGTTTATCCAATTCCTCTTGTTTAAAGTCGGAATTAAGAATCATATCACTCAAAATTTCCATCATTTTATTTTGATTCTTTTTGAGACCAAATGCAATTGCTCCTTCTGCGTTTGCTGAAATGCTGGCACCTATAAAATCAATTTCCTCATTCAATTTATCTTTACTACGCGTTTTTGTACCGCTGCTCAACAACTCGCCTACAAAATCTGAATAACCAGCCATAGAACCTTGTAATTCTTGGCGGATATCTAATTGAATAGACATGGAAACGGTAGGTAGTTTATGATTTTCAACCACAAATACTTTAAGGCCATTGGGCAATGTAAATGTTTCGGTTTTGCCCATTTTTATTTCGGGTGCAGGACCGGGCTTGGGTCTTTGGCTACGATCTAATGTTTGCGCCCAAGAGCTTGCACTAATGGCGAGGGCTATTATGGATAAGGTTATTTTTTTCATTGAGTATTTTTATTTTTTGTACAAACAAAGAATTGTCGATGTTTTAAAAATTATTTCTTTTCTTCTGCTTTGGGCAAATAATACACGACCAAGCGATTTTCTTTGGTGAAGTATTTTTTAGCTACACGCTGTAAATCTTCTTTGGTAATTTTTGTGTATTTATTCAATTCTGTGTTGATTAAATTGGCATCACGGAAATAAGTATAATTAGTGGCCAAATTTTCTACAATACCCGCTACACGGCCATTCTGGCTTACAAAATCGTTCTCTATTTGGTTCATCAATTTCTTATACTCAGCATCAGTTAAGGGTGTTGACAGCACCTTAGCGATTTCATCATCCATTATTTTCTCTAGCTCTTCGGGTTTTGTACCCATGTTGGCAATACCAAACATCATCACTGCTCCGGGTTGCTCGTTAGGCAATGCAAATGCACCCACAGCAAGGGCTTTTTGTTGTTTGTCTACAATTTCTTTTTGGAAACGAGAGCTCTTACCTTGTGACAACAATTGGTTCAATAATTGTAAGGCATAGAAATCATCTGAACCCATAGCTGCACCATGGTAAGCTAAAATAACTGCGGGCAATTGAACATTGTCATAGAATGTAGTACGCTTTTCGGCTGTTTGTGCTGGCTCTACTTGGGTTGGGCGAGGAATATCTTTAGTACCCCGCGGGATTGTTGCAAAATATTTTTCAATTAATGGTTTTGCGCTAGCCTCTGTAATATCACCACCAATAACCAGTACAGCATTGTTGGGGACATAAAAGGTTTTGTAAAAATCCATGAACTCTGAAATTTTGGCTTGATCTATATATTGCTCTTTACCGATAGGGCTCCAACGATAAGGGTGAACAGTGAATAAATTCTCGAATACGACATTGAGCAATTGACCATATGGGCGATTGTCGTAGCTCTGTTTCTTTTCTTCCTTCACCACCTTACGTTGTGTTTCTACACCCACTTCATCAATTTTGGCTTGAAACATACGTTCAGATTCCATCCACAGTGCAAGCTCTAATTGATTCGAAGGCAGGGTTTCAAAATAAAATGTACGGTCTTGTGAGGTATTGGCGTTCAATTGTCCACCATTTGCTTGTACTAATTTCATGTACTCACCACGTCCAATATTTTCACTTCCTTCAAACAATAAATGCTCGAAGAAATGCGCAAAACCAGTACGCTGGGGATCTTCATTTTTCGAACCGACATGATACATTACCGATACGGTAACTATTGGTGTACTGTGATCTTCGTGTAGAATGACATGTAGACCATTAGGCAAATCGAATTCTGTAAATTTAATTTTTCCTTGAGCAGCAGGTTTTGCAGCAGCTGCTGCAACTTTAGTCTGTGCAATTGATGGCGCACTAAGCAGGGATGTACCGAGCAATAACGCATAAACAGCTTTTAACTTCATAAGAATAAGTGCATTTTGAGGGTCAAAATTATCAATTAATGCGTTAGTATGTTGCATTGACCAAAGATTTATCCCGAAAATCTACCGAAACTCCACCGCCATAATGGATATTTGCACCAATTTTGAATAGTAGCACGATGATAGACACCATAATATTTGACATGGATGGCTTGCTGTTAGACACAGAACCCTTGTGGGGTAAAAGCATGATGCGCATCGCCCAAAAACACCAAATACCCATATTAGCGCATCAATTTAAAGAAACCACAGGGTTGAAAATACATGAAGTAGTGGCTTATTGGGCCATTAAATATCCTTGGAATGGCGCGAGTGTTCAGGACATTGCCGAAGAAATCATTGACGATATCATAGCCTTATCCAAAGCAGAAGGAAGAGTAATGCCAGGGGTCATTCCTTTACTAAAAAACCTCACAAAAAAAGGATTCAAATTAGGGGTAGCCACCTCTTCTCCAACGAGAATGTTGGAGGAATTAATAGCCTTTTTTGAACTCAAACCTTATTTCATTGAATTGTCATCTGCCGACACTGTTGGTCATGGAAAGCCGCACCCTGCAGTATTTTTGCATTGTGCAGCGCAAATGAACAGCGAAGCTTTAAACTGCCTGGTTTTTGAAGATTCCTTTAATGGAATCATTGCAGCCAAAGCAGCTAGGATGAAAGTAATTGCGGTGCCTGATGAACTTCATTTTAACGAGCCTCGATTTGCTGCAGCAGATAAAAAAATACGAAGTTTGGAAGATGTAAATGTGGAAATCGATTTGAACTAGCATCCTAATTTGAAGTAGCAAGTAAAAGGCTGCATCTCTTGAGCAGCCGATCAAGCATAAAAAAAGTGTCGACAACGCGACACTTTTATTGTTTTGAAAGCTTTATGAATCTTTTTTCTTAAAAACACTCTTGATTTTTCCGGAAGCACTTGGAGCATCATCTTCATAGTAACCACCTCCAGATGTATCGCTTCCGTAGCCATAACCATAGCCGTAGCCATAACCGTAGCCATAACCATAGCCATAGCCATATTTCGAGCTTCTTTCTACACCATTAAATATAATGGCTGGATTGCTGATTTTGCCATCTTGATACAACATATCCAACATTTTCAATTGGCCTTTGACGGTGCGACCTTGTCGCGTTACGAATACATTGACACCAGCGTATTTTGCCAAAATGGTTGCATCCGAAACCAATCCAATTGGTGCCGTATCAATAATGATTACATCAAATATTTCTGCTAAGTCCTCTAGCATTTGCTTATTGCGCGGCTGTAGAATCAGCTCGCCTGGATTAGGAGGAATGGCGCCACAGTTGGCAATGAATAGGTTTCCATGCAATCCAGAAGGTTTAATAACCTTATCTAAATCATTAATTACACCAGCAAGATAGGCGCTAATACCGCCATCTCTTTCTAGATTAAGTCGCTCACTAATTTTGGGTTTACGTAAGTCAAACTCCATGACCAAAACTTTTTTATGCGTGAGGGCCAAGGTAAGACCGAGGTTAATCGAGACAAAGGTTTTACCCTCACCACTTATACTAGATGTGATTAGAATAGTCTTTTTGTGGTCATTTACCGCCATAAACTCAAGGTTTGTGCGGAGCAAACGAAATTGTTCTGCAATCCCTGTACGAATGCTTGGACCGATAACAACTTCCATACCTTCGGGCGCTTTGTTGATAGAACCCAAAATAGGAATACTGGTCATGGCTTCAATATCCGATTCGTTCATCACCTTATTATTCAACAACTCCCTTCCCGCAAGCACCAAACAAGGAATCACAATACCAAACAAAAAAGCAATGATGTAAATACTTTTTGAGACAGGTTTAACTGGGGCTTCTATGCTATAGGGCTTTACTACTAATTTCGATTTTGCTGAAGCCGCGTTTAAAGTAATTTCATTTTCCAATCCTTTTTGGAATAAGGTAAGATACATGCTTTGCAATACTTCATACTCTCTTTTGACATCATTTATGGAGCGGTCGAGACCCGGGATGGTATTAATAAGCCCACTGTATTTAGCAGAATTTTGATAGGCTGATTGCAGTGTTGCGTTGATGGACCGTTCGTTTTTGGCAATAGCTTCAATCATGCCTTTACGTAATGTCGTAATTTCTGCCTCATCTCTTTTTCTGATTATATTTTCCTTAGGTTGGTTTTCAACCTCAATTTTCTGGGCAAGCATGTTGTATTTTTCAATCATGGCTACCAAAACAGGATCTTTGGGCGCTACACCTGCAATAATTGAATTTTTATTATCCGAAATATTGGAAACAGTTGCCTTAACTTCATTTAAGGCTTGTCTTTCTAATATGACTTCATTAATCTTTTGTTGGGATTCTTCTTTTCCAGCTACATAAGCACCCCCTTGAACTGTAACATCAATCATGTTGTTACTCACCTTAATACCCTCTACTCTAGAATCAACACCTTTTAATTGATTGGCAAGACCTTTTTGTCTTTCGTCTATAAAATCTCGGGTTTTTTGTGCAGCTAAAACGGCATTCGACAGCTCATTAACATGATATTTGGCCACCAGTACATTGATAAAATTGATGGCTCTAAGGGGCAAATTATCTGTCATGGAGATTTCTAACATACTGGTTCTACCATCTGTCGGAAAAATTTTCAATACAGATAGTATCTTGCTACCCGTGGCAATTTCTGGCGACACCCTAACTTTAATCGGATTGGAAGCATAGCCTACTGAAACAAATTGATTGTTTACATAAACGATTTTGATTCTGCCAAAAGGCATTTTTGTCCATGAATCAAAGGGGATACGTGTTTTCTTTTCATTTTGGGTTATCTCAAAAAGACCCTCAATTAATTTATTGTTTTCTCGAACTTGGTTAATGATAAATTCGTCACCAGAGCCTAAATAACCCGCTGTATCAAAAACTACACGGATTGGACATTCTTCATAAATCTCGTTTTCCTTTATTTTCCCTTTAACAAAATACTGAATGTTCAAATCGAGGGAATCAACCACTTCCTTTACAAGATCTTTAGACTGTAACAACATGATCTCATTGAACATGTTCACGCCCTCATCTTGTATACCGATTTTTTTCAATACAGCATTACCTGCCTGATCACCACCACTTGATTCTCCACCATCTAACAACAAAGAACTTTTGACCTGATACAGCGGAGTAGTGTACCGCAAATAAACAAATGCAGCAGCTAAGGAAAAAATCAAACAAAGTAAAATAAGATACCAGTAACCGACAACAGATGCCAAAAAACGACGAATGTCAAAATTTTGATTGATTTGGTCCTTTAAGATTCCTTGGGCAGTTGAATGTTGTTGGTTCATATATTCTTAAACTTAATTTTGAAACAGTATCTCTTAGGTAATGAAAACAAAATTATCATTTAGCTAATTGCACAATACCAAATACCGAAAGTGCCGTGGTGACTATGCCCGTAAACAAGGGCAAATAAAATAATAAAAACTCGTTGGTTTGTTGCCTTTTCAATCGATTAGGCTCTACATAAACAATATCGTTTTTTTGAAGGTAATAATAGGGGCTCGTAAAGAGCGATTTGCTATTGAGATTGATACGACTAAATTCCAATTTTCCGGCATTTTCTCGAATGATCAATACCCTATCTTTTCTTCCAGTTAAAGGAATGTCACCTGCCGAGGCTATAGCTTCTAAAATATTGATTTTGTGATTAGGAGCAAATATGGGTCCAACCCTATTGATTTCTCCCATCATATTCACCTTATAGTTTAATACACGAACCTCTACTACAGGAGCTTTTATGTAAGACACTAATTTATCTGAAATTGTTTTTTTGGCTTCAGCAGTGGTTAAGCTCCCAATTTTAATTTTACCCATTACTGGAAAATCAATATTGCCTTCGGCATCAACCAAATAACCTTTTACCGAAGTGCCACCGCCACCGCCTGAAGCGCTATTTCCAGATGTTGCTGCAAGATTGTAAGGCACACCTCCTTCATTAAAAATGCCAACCGGATCTTTTTGGGTAAAGGCATCCTCACTGCTGATATTGATAGCAACAATATCCTCTGGAGCAATGGTCACTTTGGGCCGAGCTAATACCTGTACAATCTCCTTAGCAGTATCTGCTTTTTCATTTGTGTAAAAATAGGTCACTCTTTTAGGTGAAGAACAAGAGGCGAAAATTGAAACAGCAAACAAGGCAATCAATCCATTCAATTTTGTCATTTTCAATATATTTTACTGGGCGCAAAGTTAACGGAAATAATGATATGCTTCAGGTAATGGTAATCTATAATTCCTTATTCTTAAAACCATATTCGCTGAGCTGCCACATAAGCTCTTGGTGCTCTTGAGGCATTGTTTGAATATGTGATAAATGGCGCTCATGATGCAGGTCGGTACCACAATAATCATATAAGCCTCTTGCTAACATTTTTTCAGCATTGATCTTTATGGATTTACCATAATAACCCAATATGGAGAGCAAATTCATTTGCATTAATACACCCCTTTCTTTTAATTGTTCAAAAACATCCAATTTTGTCTCGTAAATATATCTTTCGGGATGAGCTAAAATGGGATGATATCCGTTGGCCTGAATTGCAAAAAGGATCTCATGAAACTGTCGATTCCAGCCCGCCATACTCACCTCTACAAGTACATTATTATTGCCAAAAGGCATTAAGCCCTTGGGTAAAACCTGACTTAAAAAATAGGTGTCTAAAAAATATTCGGCTGATACCTGAATGCTCATATCAGGATGGTGCAGGGCCAAATGTTCTTTCAAAGGCTTAAATAGGTTCTGTACCTTGATGGTATCATTATCGTATATCTCGCCATGGATATGTGGCGTAGTAATAAATTTTCTATAGCCCAAGCTGTACAAAGCCTCTATAAAACGAAGGCTATCTTCTAGCGACTGGGAACCATCATCAATTGCGGGAACCAAATGGCTATGCATATCTGCGCCCAAAAAAGAAAAATCGGGCACTCGGTATGTTGGAATAGGAAGAGGAGGTTTTTTTTTCTTAAAAAATGAAAACATCGTAGCAATTTTTGAATCAGAAAAAAATAAGGGGCTTTCTGCTCTTTACAAGCTTTTGCTAGACCACTTTAATGAGTTGTATCTTTTTTGCCCTTTTCCATAGTACTGCCAAATGATGCTGCCCTTGTATAAACCATTTTTATTGGGATGTGCAGATTTGATCTTTTGTGCAGCAGCTCTATGTTTTAGCCATTTACCGATAGAACCATAAAAGTTAAAATGCGCTTTTATTACGGTTATAAATTCAATACGCTTGCCTTGAGAAAGTAAATGCAAACCCGCTATTCCATCCAATACCAATCGAAATGGGAATAGCCATAGTAATCTTCCCAAACTTTCGTTTTTGAGCAATAAAACCAAGCTGTTCCTGAAATTATAAAATAGTTTTTGCGGACTACCATAACTAATTACACTACCCCCTACATGATAAACTGTTGAAGAGCCAATGTAACCAATTTTATAACCTGCATTTTTCAATCGCCAACAGAGGTCTATCTCTTCCATATGGGCATAAAAATCAGCATCTAAGCCACCAACCATATGATATAAATCGGCTCGTACAAAAAGGCACCCACCTGAAGCCCAAAAGATTTCAATATGATCATCATACTGCCCGTGGTCTTCTTCTATTTCGTCTAAAATTCTACCCCGACAAAACATGTAGCCAAGATTATCTTTAAAACCACCGGCAGCACCTGCATACTCAAACTTTTCTCGCTCCCGCCAATATTTAATTTTGGGTTGACAGGCAGCAAGTTGAATATCGGCTTCCATGGCGGTATACAAAGGTGCAAACCAACCTGGGGTAACCTCAAAGTCGGCACTGAGTAATACGTAATATTTGGATTGGATTTGTTGCAATGCTACAGCATATCCATTAGCAAAGCCTTTATTAATGGGTATCTGCAGTAGAGATACTGTAGGAAAATTTTGTCGAATATAATCAGCAGTATCGTCTGTAGAAGCATTATCTACCACCACCACAGTATACCCTGCGGTGGATTCTGCAACAATAAGAGGTAGAAAAAGCTCATGCCACTTTTTGCCATTATAGCTGAGTATGACAACAGCGGTGTCTTGAGCAGTTACCATCATTTATGCAAGATGCAAATTACTTGTACTTTGGTTCGTAAAGTGTGCTTTCGGGGACTTTAATATCTTCGTTATTTTTGAAGCTAAACTGAGATAGTTTGTAACATCCAGACCAAGCAAAGATGAAAAAACCAAAAAAGAAAAGTAAAAATAAAAATCTTGACTTTGAGGGCTTACTGTACTCAATGTCAGCGTTGTTTTCTATTTCGTGCTCTTGATAGTTGTTATGCGTATCCATTACGATTTTTAATTTTCAGGTACAAAGATAAAAATTAAAAGCTCAAAACAGCAATACTTTTCTAACAATTTCGTTTCTTCATATTGTCAATGGATATACGTCAATTTTTTAACTGGAGAAGCTTTCTTGTTTTGATGGCGCTACTGATCGTAGTCGCATCCCTTTTTTACACCAGCCAACTCGCATCAAAACTGGCCATTGAAGAGCGGAAAAAAGTAGCGCTCTTTGCAGAAGGTATTCAATCAATAGCCACCGCACAAAACGGGGAAGAATTAAGTTTCGTCACCAATATCATAACCCAAGATAGCACTATTCCCCGCATTATTACAGATGAAAAAGGACTAATTCAAGATATTCGAGCCATTGATACAAGTGGAGTGAAGAATGTGCCCCAATTTTTAAAAAATAAAATTGCCGAATACAAAAAAATCAACACGCCCATTGTGATTAACTATTCCTACGGCAATGTCTTCATCTATTATGGCGAGTCATATCTACTAACGCGTCTGAGGTATTTCCCCTATGCACAATTGGCCATTATTGCTTTGTTTTTAGTTGTAGTAGTCATTTCCATTAGCGCTGCAAATCGATCAATTCAAAATCAAGTATGGGTAGGGCTTTCAAAAGAAACGGCGCACCAATTAGGCACACCAATTAGCGCCATTGAGGGCTGGATGGAACTTTTGCGAGAGGAGCTGCCCCACAACGATTATGTACATGAAATGCAAAAGGATGTGGATCGCTTAAAACTTGTTGCCGACCGATTTGGGAAGGTAGGAAGCGAACCCCAATTACAAGTTGAAAATTTGGTGCCGCGCCTAGCAGAAATGGTAGCCTATATGCAGAAACGTGCACCCCATAAAGTGATTATTAGTTTCGAAAGCAATGAGCCAATTATAGAAGCCAATATCAGTGGGCCAATATTCGATTGGGTAATTGAAAACCTGATACGGAATTCATTGGATGCCATGGAAGGAGCCGGCACCATTTTAGTGAACATACAAAATCGAGAGACCAAGGTATTCATCGATATTATAGATAATGGCAAGGGAATTCCCAAACACCTCATCAAAAAGGTCTTTAATCCTGGCTTTACCACCAAAAAACGCGGATGGGGTTTAGGTTTATCCCTCTCCAAACGCATCATTCAAAAATACCATCATGGTAGCATTTTTGTAAAAAACTCTGAGTTACACACAGGCTCTACCTTTAGAATAGTACTCGACAAAGTTTAAGCTTTGCCTTAGGTTCAAAAGAATAATTACAATTTCATTTTATCTTCGCCAATCCAATATTCTCTTTCTTTTAAAAAAACAAAAACGTAGCGAATGAAAAACGCATTTATATTTCCTGGGCAAGGTGCACAGTTTGTAGGCATGGGTAAAAACCTTTATGAAGAAAATAGCCAAGCCAAAGAATTATTTGAACAAGCAAATGAACTGCTTGGTTTTAGAATTACGGATATCATGTTTGCTGGTACAGATGAAGCTTTAAAACAAACCAAAGTAACTCAGCCTGCTGTATTCCTTCATTCTGCGATCCAATTTTTATGCCACAACGATTATAAACCAGATATGGTTGCAGGGCATTCTTTAGGCGAATTTTCAGCTTTAGTGGCCAACCAAACACTTGCCTTTGCAGATGCATTAATTTTAGTGTCTAAACGAGCTGAGGCTATGCAGCGTGCCTGTGAGATAAACCCCTCTACCATGGCAGCGGTATTAGGTTTGGCAGACGAGCTAGTTGAAAAAGTTTGTAGTGAAATCGAAAATGAAGTAGTCGTGGCCGCCAATTATAATTGCCCAGGACAATTGGTGATCAGTGGTAGTTTGACGGGCATCCAAGAAGCCTGTGAAAAAATGAAAGCTGCAGGTGCAAAGCGAGCTTTGGTATTGCAAGTAGGCGGTGCCTTTCACTCACCATTGATGATGCCTGCACAAGAAGAATTGCAAGCGGCTATTGAAGCTACTATCTTTAAAAATCCAATTTGCCCCGTTTATCAAAATGTGGATGCTCATCCCTATATCAACGCGGACAGCATTAAGCAAAACTTAATGAAGCAGCTTACAGCACCAGTGCGCTGGACACAAACGGTACAAAATATGGTAGCTGATGGCGCAACAAGCTTTACAGAAGTTGGCCCCGGTACTGTATTACAAGGCTTGGTTAAAAAGATTGCCCCTGAATTGAATGCATAATTGAATCATATTGCTGCCCGATGTATGGCTACAAATGCATCATTGAACCATAAAAATCTCTGTCAAAATAGTCTTGACAGAGATTTTTTTTGGAACTAGTTATCGGAGGCTCTTAATGACAGACCATATACAGATAAGAAGTGGAGCAAATGGGCTTTAAAAAACCTATTTAAAAAAATAAAAAGGGACACAAACAATAAAAAAGCCGACCATCTAAAATGGTCGGCTTTCATTTGATTATGTAACTTAAGACTATTCGTCGTTATCGCTAGATTTTTTTGATTTACGTGGTGAATCACCATCGTCATCTCTCCAATTTTTCATGTGACGATCAGTACCTGGCTCGCGGTGAATGCGACGGTTATGACCACCAAAGTTCTTTTGGATACCCATGTTCATTTGTTGACCAAAAGAAACTTGGAAAGAACCATTTGAATTGTTTCTGTTCTCGTAAGCATGGTTCATGTAACCAATACCACCGATACCGAAAGTAAGCGCAAGACCTTTGTGAATGTGAGCAGTAACAACTGGTGCAAAGCTCAAGTTAAAACCATTGTAACGAGAATTGTCCATTACTTTACCATCAATTGTAGTATTACCATGAGCAAAACCACCATTGAATTGACCGTAAATAGAGAATATTTTGTTTAGGTTTTCTGTGTAACGTACGAAAACACCAGTTTCCCAATCGTTAGTTCTTTCCCAAGTAGCACCTACAGTGTTACCTTTTGAACCACCGTTTGCATAATTAGCGTACATACCTAGAGTCCAATGGTTGTCGAATTGGTAACCTAGACCTGGAGTAGCCATCCAATGGATAGTGTTTGAAACACTTGATCCACCAAAAGTTCCGCCTTGTTCATCGTTTGAAGTTGAGTTTACTGAAGCTTGACCATAAAGTAACCAGCTACCAGCTTGTGCGTTAGCAGCAGCTATTGAACCGCAAGCCAACAAAGAAAGGATTAATTTTTTCATAAAAGTTGTTAATTTATTTTGGTTACAAATGTAGTGCAATAAAAATACCAAGCAAGTTTTTGGTCATATTTTTTTAACATTGTTTATCTTTTAATAAGTAATGGCCTTCCTAAGCTAAAAACCAGTGCTGTATTGAGGCCTTTATAAGGACAAAGCAGCTGAATCTGCTTTCATCGTTTTTGCTTACCTTTACCATTCACACATCGGTACCTTACACGTGAAAATAGAAACAAGACATCTAATCAAAAAGTATGGCAAAAGAACGGTTGTTAATAATGTTTCTTTTGAGGTGCAACAAGGAGAGGTGGTAGGCTTACTGGGACCTAACGGAGCCGGCAAAACAACATCTTTCTATATGGTAGTGGGTTTAGTAAAACCTGATGAAGGGTCTGTTTTTTTAGATGGGGAGGACATCACAAAGCTACCCATGTACAAACGTGCCCAAAAGGGTATAGGATATTTACCGCAAGAGGCTTCCGTATTTAGAAAATTATCTGTAGAAGACAACATTGGTGGAGTACTTGAACTGACAAAGCTTTCACGCGCCGAACAATTATACAAGCGCGATGCCTTGCTCGAAGAGTTTAGACTCACCCATGTGCGCAAAAGTCCAGGAGATGTGTTGAGCGGTGGTGAACGGCGACGAACCGAAATAGCAAGAGCCTTAGCAGTAGATCCAAAGTTTATCTTATTAGATGAACCCTTTGCAGGAATTGATCCCATTGCTGTAGAAGACATACAATCTATCGTGGCTAAGCTAAAGTTTAAAAATATAGGTATCCTCATCACCGACCACAATGTTCAAGAAACACTATCCATAACAGATAGAGCCTATCTACTGTTCGAAGGTTCTATATTAAAAGCTGGTGTAGCCGAAGAGTTGGCAGCAGACGAACAAGTACGAAAAGTGTATCTTGGACAAAATTTTGAATTGAAAAGAAAGAATTATACCGTCACAGAGTAAAATATTTGGGGCATTATTTTGCTAATTGCTGTGCAATGTTACTTTTGCCCAACGAAACAAAATTGATTGCCAATACATAATTATGGGTATTCTCAGTCCTGCTATCAAAAATTTTTTAAAACTGCGCGCGAGTGTGATTGACAATTTTATGCTCAATCCTATCGACACCCAAAAGCGTGTGTTTAATGATTTAATCGGTAGCGCACAATTTACCGAATATGGCAAAAAATACGACTTTGAGCATATCAACAGCATTGCAGAATTTCAGGAAAAAGTACCCCTTAATAATTACGATACGCTCAAACACTATATCCAACGTATCTTAGAAGGAGAGCAAAACATTCTTTGGCCATCCGAAATTTCTTGGTTTGCTAAAAGCAGTGGTACAACCTCAGATAAAAGTAAATTTATTCCAGTTTCTAAAGAAGCTTTAGACGACAATCATTACAAAAGCGGCAAAGATGCTGTAGCATTGTATTTATCCAAATATCCAGAGTCCAAAATAACCTCCGGTAAATGCCTGGTTATTGGTGGCAGCCATCAACTCAATCAACTCAACGAAGATACTTTTTACGGTGATCTATCAGCCGTTATGATGCAAAATATGCCATGGACAGGACAATTTTTGCGCACACCCGATTTGTCGATTGCCTTAATGGATGAATGGGAAGAAAAAATAGAAATGATCGCCCAAAGCACCATCCACGAAAATGTAACTTTTATAACGGGCGTACCTACTTGGACAATCGTTTTATTCAAAAGAATATTGGAAATAACAGGTGCCCAAAACATGCTGGAAGTTTGGCCCAATCTGGAGCTATACCTACATGGCGGCGTGAGTTTTAAACCATATAGAGAACAATTCAAAAAGTACATCCCTTCTGAGGAGATGCGCTATATCGATTCATACAACGCATCCGAAGGCTTTTTTGCGTCGCAAGATGCCCAAGACGAAGACGGCATGCTGCTCTTCCTAAACCATGGTATTTTTTATGAGTTTATAGCAATGGATGAATTTGGAAAAGAAAATGCCGAAGTACATAGCCTAAAAAGTGTTCAACTCAATACCCATTACGCCCTTGTGATCAGCACCAATACTGGTTTGTGGCGATACGTCATTGGGGATACTATTCAATTTACCTCCCTGGCCCCCTATCGTATTAAAATAACCGGCCGTACTACTTTTTATCTGAATGCTTTTGGTGAAGAAGTAATTGTGGACAATGCCGATTATGCGATTGCAAGGGCCTGTAAAAACACAGGAGCAATCGTAAACGATTATAGCGCTGCACCTATTTATATGACCGACAAGAATAATGGTGCACACGAATGGGTTATTGAATTTGAGGAACTACCTTGCCCATTGGCTACTTTTGTACAAGAAATGGACGATGCGCTGAAATCGATTAACTCTGACTACGAGGCTAAACGCCAAAAAGATATAGCGCTTAGAATGCCTATTGTACACATTATGCCTAAAGGCGGTTTTTCGCAATGGCTGAAAAACAAAAACAAATTAGGCGGTCAACACAAAATACCTCGCTTGAGCAATGAACGTAAATTGATAGAGGAATTAATACCCCTCACCATAAAATAAGCGGCACCTTTGGTGCCGCTTATTTTTTTAGAACTATTTAAGGATGTTATTTCATAATCAGCACCCCATTTGGGTTTAACATCCGAGAGAGTGAATCTTTCATTTTTGCCGTGTCCGAAGGCATAAGCTTTATGGTATTGACCACGTAAAAAGTATTAGAGTCTTTATTTACCACGCCAACATTATATCCGTAAGAAAAAAGTTGCTTTTGCTTTTTCTCTGCTTTGGCTAGGGTTTTGAATTCTTTGATGATAAACTTAAAACTCGGCGTGTCCAATGTGTTCCCTGACAGATTACCTGCAGTGATTGCGCTATCAGTACCTTGCTGAGCACCGGTATCGGAGACCATCAATTCAGTTGGGGGAGCACTTGGATTTTCTGCCTGATCTAGCATTGTATTCGAGGCCTTTTGTGAATTCATAACATAAAGAATACCCCAACCAATAATACCAGCTCCTACAAGGATGATGAAGCCCCAAAAAGCCACCATATTCCAGTTAACAATACGATGCTTATTGTAATTATTATACGTTTCAAAGCTTGGTTCATCTTTCACTTTTTGCGCCTCAGCATGGGCCATAGCAGGCATGTCAATAGGAAATAAAAGGGGGTGATTGGGTAGTGCAAATGCTGCGTCTAACTCAAAATGCAGCTCATGCTCCTTCATCACATATTGACCGACTGATGGTATAACTACCGAAGAGCCTAAAGCCATTTTGGCTTTGCTCTCCTGAATAAATGCACTAATCTCATTGGAAGCCTTAGCAATACTTACCTGCTCATTATTAGCAACAAAATTGGGGAAAGCATCATCGATCGAACCCATGGGGTTGAGTGTAGCATAATAAGTACCACTTATTAATTCCTTACCATCATGTTGTGCCGCTATACGCTTTATCTCTACATTTCCTAATCCTTGCAGGCAGCAATATTTATTCTTAAGTAAATAAAGTCCCACATACTTGGCAATATCCATAATCTACTTGTTTGTCTTTTTTTTCGTTAGGCGAAATTAAAATTTCAAGCGCACACCACCATAAATATTTATACCGTAGGCCTGATAATCTTGCCAGCGTTGATATTTATTATTCAGTAGGTTATTAAAATTTAAAAACACTGATAGCTTTTGCAAAACAATATATTCTGCACCAAAGCCTATATCCAAATAAGGTTTCAACTTGATGCTTTGATAGCTTGGAGATAATGCATAATTACCGCCAACATAGGCGGAGTAGGCGCTGATACTCAGCTCCTTTAAAGGATTCCATTGCAAATCCCCATTAAAACGAAGCGAAGGGGTATGCCATACTTTGGCATTACCAAGGATGTTGTTGAAATGAAACAAAGCAAGTTGACCACCTACTGAAAGTTCCTTTCCAACTTGGTATCTCATGCCTAACTGCACAGAAAGCGCATTGAGCTTGGGTATGTACATAACCATCATTTTCTCAGGATCTCCAAGAGGTGGATTGATAAATGTGGCGAAATTTTCATATTGCCACCAACTCAACTTTCCGGTAAAACTAAAATGATGGCCAAGCGCTTTTTCTCCCAATAGAAAAATTTCATTACTGTGTGTTTGAAGCGAAGGGAAAGTGCTAATAAAGGGATTGATTTCGAATAATTGCTGAAAGGTATTTTGAATCAAAGATCCTTTTAAACCTAGGGCTATATTGGTTTTAATTTCAGAAAATGTATACTTACATTCAATATCTCTGAGCAAAAAAGCCTTTTGATTTTGACCAATTGTAGGTAATAAATAAGCTTTTAGGGAAAATTTATCCCGACTATAATTCGCCCCCATTTTCAAAGAAGTAAAACTGTTGTTTACATTGTACAACTGCGCATTGAGTTGGGTTGTATTCGCTTCTATTGCTACTGTACCTAATAATGAACTGTCCCACTTTTTCTCTAGCCCCACTTCACCAAATACGGCCGTTTGGCTGCTGATCAGGCTACCTGTATAATAAGAAAGACCCAGATGAGCTATTTTCCTAAAACCCTTATTGCCAAAAGCTTTCTCTAAAAAACGCGTAGTCATGCTAGCACCACTGAGTGTTTGTTTCCCAGCTATTTTATTGGGTAATGCCGCTTGATCATAACCGTACTGATAAAAATTTTGATGTTGTGCAGCAAGGTCGAATTGTAGATTATACTTTGATTGTTGATAAATAGCCATGGCATTCAGTGTAGCAAGGGTTTGCTTTTGATACTGAAATGCTCCCTTTTGACTTAAAAAACCAAAATGTACAAATGTCTCCACATTTTTAGCGGCCATTTGATTAAAACCAGCGTCTAAAAAAATGGTTCTCAAATTCCCAAGACCTGCTTTTACATAATTCTTAAAACCTTTGTTAGTGGTGTCACTGCCAAATGCCAATGGCTGTAAAGGCCTAGGTTTGTATACATAATTCACTGTTTGCGCAGGAATATTGTAATCAAAAATTGTAGCAGAGGATTCTCTCGGCGGCAAAGTAGGGCTATAGGTTTCTTTAACCGCTTGTTTTATTTGCGGTTGGTAAATTTGGCTAATCTCTATCGTGGTCGCTTTAATCGTCGTGTCATTGACTTTGGGCTGTGCCATGGCGAATACACTAGACAGGACACATAAGCTCGAAAAAATATAGGTATACTTGTTCATAATCTATCCCTCACTTAATTTACTTTTTCCTTTTTCCAATCCCTTTACCTGTTCTAATTTTTGAAGTGCTTCCTTCTTCAAAAGTTCCATTTGTACATTTTTCACAACGCTTTGCAAAGTGGCTTTGGCATTGAAATAATCCTTTTGAGCGATAAAAACATCTGCCATCAATAGGTAGGATTTTGTGTTCCAATAAGTACTATTGGTTGTTTGCTGAATGGCTTTATTAGTAGCAGCTTCAGCAGCACTTAACTTGTTTTGTGCTAATAAAATTTGAGCTATTTTATAGTAGGACTCTGCAGCAATTTCAATATTTTTTGCCTCAGCTAATTGACCGTAAATAACAGTGGCCTCATTATATTTTTGCCCTTGCAAGAGCACAGCGGCTTTCACTAACAAGGCCTCATTTTTGCTTTGTTCATCCAGATCAGGCAAGGTCAATAAGGTATCGGCAAAACTATTGCTTAGATCATATTTATTTTGATTTTTAGTAGCCGTCATCAAGCCTTTGTAGGCCAATTTTAAATGCTCCTTACTCATGGCATTGTTACGCAATAACCCATAGTATTTTTCGGCAGTGATGTACTTATTTTGGGCCAAAGCCAGTGCTGATGCTTTCAATGCAGAGGGCTCTGTAAAATCGCTCCAAGGCTGCATCAATACAGCATCATAACCTATAATAGCCGAGTCAAATTGTTTCAGTTGGTAATGACTTTCTGCTTTGTAAAAATGCGCTTTGGTATAAAAAATACCTTGTGGATATTCATGCAGATAACTGCCCATTGCCTCAGTAGCCTTATCAAATTTACCCGCAACATATTGGGTTTCAGCGGCAGCATAAAACAAGGAGTCTACAGCAGCCTTATCTGTTGCCGCAAGATTATTGTCTTTTAAAAATTGAAGGTATTCTTTGGGCTTATTACTGCTTACCAATAAATTCTTAAGTGCCTCGAGTGCTCCATATTTTTGCTCCGAATTAGGGTAATTTTGAACCACTTTTTTGTAGCTTTCAATAGACTTTGCAACGTTATCGGCCTCTTGATATGCAAAACCTATTTTCATCAATGCACTTATAGCAAGATGCTTGGCTGTTTGGTCATTTATTTTCTGAAAATGATTAATAGCATCTTCGTATTTATTAGCATCTAAATGCAAATCACCTAGAACATAATGAGCCTCATATTGATACTTCGACGCTGGATTTTTTTGTGCAATAATTTCCAAAAGCATGTCGGCCTGCTCTGCAGGTTTACCTTGCAAACCCAATAAAGTGCTCTTCTGAAAACGGGCATAATCAGCGTCAGGACTATTTAGACCCATTGCTTTGGCATACAGCTCACCAGCCTTTACATAATCCTTCTCTAAAAAAGCAGCATCCGCTTCGCGCATAGCCGCATCGGCAGCTCTTGCGGACGAATAATTTTGATGAGACTGTTTGCGCTGGGCTTGCGCAAAAAATTGTCGTGCTTGTGCAAAATCTTGCTTATTTAAGGCTGCATAGCCCATAGTCATCAGTGCATTTTGCGCTGTTGCATTAACACTAATAACGGCAACTTGCGGGTTATTTTTGGCCATGAATGTAGTGGCATTGGCAAGAGCGGCTGTATAGTTTTTATTGCGGTAATCGATCTCTGCCTTCCAAAAATAAGCAGCTGCGGTGTATCCTATGTTCTCATCCTTTTCAATAGATTCATTCAATAATTTTTCGGCAGTAGACCAATTGTTTTGTTGGATATTTTGGATTGCAAAACAATAGGTGATTTTTTGTGCGAGCGACTTTGATGCGCCTTCACTTTGATGCAACAATTGATAGGATTCGCTATAATTTCCATCTTTAAACAATTGCTCAGAGAGCAGGTTTGTAGCTTCAGATTTGTATGTGGATGTTGGATATTCCTTGAGTAACTTTTGCAACTGAGCACTTCCTTCGTTACTGTAGCCCAATTCAAATGCAAGCTTAGCGGAAACAAGCAAGGATGACTGAATCAGCCCTTCATTAAAGGGCATTTCACTACAAATACTAAAAGCATTTTTAGCGCCTTTTTTATCATTGATTTTAAGGTAGCAGTCGCCCAACAAGTACATCGCATCTTGCCCAAGATTATCCTGCACTGTACTCAATTGCTGAAAAGGCTCGATGGCTTTTTGCCACTGTTGCATGCGGTAATAGCAATAACCCATTTTGTACAAATCTTGCTTCCTTATCTTGGATACATTTTGATAATAAAACTCAAAATAAGGAATAGCCAATTCGTACTCAGCTCCTTCAAAAAGACATTGTGCAGCAAGTAAATAGGTTTCGTTAAAATAATAAGACTTCTCTGGCTGGGCAATAATAGCCTTTGCTTTTTGCAAGGATTGTGCTCTTTGCCCGTCGAAATATAAAATCTCCGCGATATAGTAGGGCACTACGTTTTTGTATTGTTTAAGCAACTCTATTTTTTGAAAACTGGCTAGTGCATTTTTATAATCACCTTCGTTATAAGCGAGCAATCCAAAATAATAGTGTGCTGCAGCAGCATAAGGCCCTTCAAGTTCTTTTAGGGCAATTAATAAGGCTTTGGATTCTCTAAATTGTTTACTGTTGAAATAGCAATAAGCAAGTTCAAATTTGGCAGCGGCAATTTCCTGATTGCTCAAATTGGCAATGCCTGCTTTCTTATAGGCTTGGATAGCCAATGACCAATTGCCTTTGTTAAAGTGATACTTTGCAGTGGCAAAAGCTGCAAGCTCTGTATAAGCAGGATGAATCGCCTCCATTATAGGCGGATACTTACCCTGCGCAATAGAGGAAACAAGCCTTAAATATTCTGCTTTATCTTGTTGAACAATTGGGTCAAGGCGGACAAAAAGAGCATCTTTTTGCAACAAATATTGATGGGCAGAAAAATAAGAGGCAGCATATAAATTTTGCCTGTATTGCTGTTCGGCATTATTCAGGCAATTATTGTGGCTCAGAAAAGGAGTATGTATTTGAGCCCAAGAATGCGTATTACCCAACAGCGCGAACGATAATACAACTAAGGAATTTATGCCTATTCTACTCTTTTTCTTCACTTCCATTCTTTATTAACTTAAAAGCGCCAAGAAACGTTTATACTAGGGAAAACGGGTAATTGATAGTAAACCTTATTATCCAATCTATTTACATAAAAAACGTTGTTTCGATCGTAGACATTTGTGAGGGCAAATGTAGATTCGAGTGAAGAATAGTTGCTGATTTTAAAGGTCTTTTTTAAAGACAAATCCATACGGTGATAATGGGTAAGACGACCTCCGTTAATGGTGTTGGCATAAAGGGTATTGATATTGCCATTTTGGGTGAGTGGATTTGAAGCTAAGCTACCACCAGTCAAATTGACATTCTCACTAAAAGCCTGTGTTTGGGTAAAGGGGAATGGTGAGCCGTAGTTAAACCTTACTGAAAGATCCCAGTCTTTTTGCTTTCCTAATGTATAAGAACCCACCAAGTTAAGGTTGACACGACGGTCGAATGGTGGAGGATAGGATTGCGTGCTGTAGCTACCATTAAAATTCTCTAGACGGGTGGTATATTCAATCTTTTGGTAAGAAAGCACAGCCCAAAGGAATACGCGCTTGACAACGTATTTTGCTGATAAATCTATACCTGCTGCCCTACCTTTATCTGCTTGGAAATCAGCGATGCTGGTAGCATTTACGCCTTTGGTACGATTCAGCTGAATAATCTGAGCGAAATTTTTGTACCAGGGCTCGATGTTAAATTCCACATCCTTAATATCAAATTCAACACCCGCTACTAAATGCTGCGCTCTTTCGAGATTACTCGCTGCATTTTGCCTGTCCGTATTTAAAATTCTTTGGTCGGGACTCAAAACAAAACCGTTGAAAAAATTCACCACATCTCTATCTGATTTGATACCTACAATATTTTGAGAATATAAACCCGCTGCTGCTTTAAAGCGCAAATTGCTATTGGCATTAAACTTCATGTTTATTCTTGGTTCGGGAGAAATAGCCCCTTGAGAAGAATAATATTGGATACGCAAACTAGGCTCTAATATAAAACGTTGGTTAAAGTTTTTCTTGTAAACAAAAAATGCAGAAGCCGTAGTATTGTTTCTGTCTAAAGAAATGGTTTGTCCTAAAGAAGTTTGGTAGTCCAATTTCGTGCTTTGACCAGCCACTTCAATGCCATATTTCAATTGGCTATAGCCAGGGAAAAAGTAGGTAAAATCAATGGCTCCCTCAAAATTATTAATACCGCTGCTACGGGGTGCGTAATTCGCTTCTTGGTTATTGATTTTATAAGTAGAATAGGCAAACTTACCGTTGATCAGTGAAGAAGATCCTGCGGGGGATACCACAAATGTAGTACCTGCACCAAAAGACTTCCAATCGAACATGGCTGTAGATTCGCCTCTGCTATTCAATACGTTTGCCCTGTCATTAAAATTAAATCCAAATAAGTTGAATTTCGAACCATTATTACCACTAAAGGTAACTTTACCATAAAGGTCTGTAAACTCAAAGGGCAAACCATTTTTGAACTGTTCACCTAGGCCACTATAAATTGATTTTGATGTTTGACTCAAATAACTGTGTTTTGCCGAAATCAAGAAAGTAGAACTTCCACCTTCTGGGTCTTTTTGTTTCATCAAAGGACCTTCTAACATACCCCGCACCATTATTGGCGAAGCAGATACCGTTCCCGATAAACGTTGGTTGTTACCATCTTTGGTATGGATATCTAAAATGGCAGAACTTCTATTACCATAGGTTGCATTAAAGCCTGCAGTATAAACATCTGCAGAGCGAATAGCATCAGTTTCGAAAACAGAATACAAACCAATAGAGTGAAATGGATTATAAATAGTAATCCCATCAAGCAAAATACCTGTCTGAACAGGCGAGCCACCCCTAATGTATAATTGACCTCCTTGGTCGCCTGTAAAAGTAACACCCGGTGTAACTTGTAAATATTGTGCCAAATCTGGCTCCCCACCCGAGCTGGGTAGTAATTTAATTTCTTTTGGCGTAATGGTGGTGGTACCAATATTGACCCGGGTAGTCTTTTGGATTTTTCGGGCGGATACATCCACACCTTTCAGCTCCAATCCTTTTGAATCGAGGTAAAATTTCTTGGTTACAAAGTCATTGGCCACAACTTTTACTGTTGCAAAGGCAGTATCATATCCAAAAGACGTTGCGAATAAAGTATATTGTCCTGGCGCCAGCTGTCCAATTGTAAAATAGCCATTTGCATCTGTTTGTGCACCCATTTTAGTGCCTTTTACAAATATATTGGTAGTACCCAAAGCCTCACCTGTACCTTTTTCATACACAAAACCTTTGATCGCTCCGGTAGAAGAAGTAGACTGTGCAACGACAGTGGTGATACTGATGCAAACCAAAAGGCTCACAAAACTTAAAATTTTACGCATAAAATGGAATAACTAAATCAATAGCTGGTTTATATAAAAAAATTGACTGTCAAAGATAAGGATTAGGCCCCAAGCCCTCAAAAGAAATTAATGAACGTAAAATCAGGCTTTTTAGTACCTACTATTTAGATTACTATTATGGGAGATTTTGCTTCATCCCTTTTTTAACTGCTTCGGCAAAGGCGATAACTTCTGTTGGGCTCAAAACAATATATTTTTCATCCTTTGTAGTAATCAATAATAAATTATTCTTCTCCGTGATTTGCATATTCAATATGCCATACTCGGCCGAAAGAAAATAACCAAACCAACCCCACAAACCGCCCGAACCCCAAAGCCTTAGCCTTACTTTGAGCTCTTTGTAAGCAATGGTCTCAAGGCTGGCGATATTATTAAAGGGTATTGTTTTAGGCCATAATTTTTTATGAATGCTAATACCCATCTCATCAATAGCATATTGAAAGGGACGCAAAACGTAGCAAAGCGAAAACAAAACAACCAATATCAACACATTCAACAAAGCCAGTTCGATACCTGTTTGAAAATACAAAATAATGGGTATGGGCAGAATAGCAAAATGCACTATGGTCGTGATTATTTTGACCGTATTGTCCATTTGTGTGGTAAATATGTGCTTCATGTAGCCGATTATATTTTTGAAATGCAATATTACTGAATTACAGAGCCATTTTTATGCCTTGCTTTATTTAGGTTTGCATTGCCGTTATTGGTAACATTTGCATCGCATATTATGTATTCCGTTCAAGACCAACAAAGAATTTTCGCTCAGGCAAAAGCTATTATAGCCCAGGCCCCTATAGATGCCGCAATCCTCGCTTCTCAATTGCGCGAGATTATTGTGTATGCCGATTGGCGCTATTATGTAGAAAATGAGTCGCTACTCAGCGATGCAGAATACGACCAATTATTCGCTTTGCTCAAAAAAATTGAAGCCGAAAATCCAGGACTTAAAACAGAGGATTCCCCCACACAGCGTGTCGCTTATGGTATTTCCGAAAGACTGCCTACCGTGGCGCATTTAGTACCCATGCTGAGCCTCGACAATACCTACAATGCCGAAGATTTGCAAGATTGGGCCAAACGTTGTGCAGGATTATTACCTGATGAACAAATTATTTATTGTGTTGAGCCCAAATACGACGGCGCAAGTATTTCCCTCATTTACGAAAACGGGAAACTAATGCGTGCTGCCACTCGTGGCGATGGGGTGCAGGGCGAAGAAATTACGATAAATGCAAAACAAATAAAATCAATTCCGCTTGCAGCCCATTTTAAAGCATCCAATGTGCAACAAATAGAAATCCGGGGCGAAGTGGTGATTCATAAAAACACTTTTGCAGAACTCAATAAACATCGTGCCCATGAAGGGCAAGCCCCGCTGGCCAATCCACGCAATGCAGCATCGGGTACATTGCGTATGCTCGACCCTAATGAAGTAGCCAAGCGAAAATTATCCGCCATTGTTTACCACATTAGCGATGTCAGTTTTTATAACAATGAGGCAAAACCCTCTGCACTAAATACCCATTTCGATTCGCTGCAATGGCTATACAGCATTGGTTTTCCAACGCCTGCTCAAGAGCTACAAACATTTGATAGCATCGAGTCAGTGATCCAATATTGCACCGAATTTGAAGGGCGCAGAGATGATTTACCTTATGAAATCGATGGTTTGGTAATAAAAGTAAATAGCATTGCGCAGCAAGAAAAAATGGGCATGACGGCGCATCACCCACGCTGGGCAGTGGCTTATAAATTCAAGGCCCGACAAGCCACCAGTAAGCTTCGTGCGGTAGAATTTCAAGTGGGACGCACTGGTTCTATTACACCTGTGGCCAAGATAGATGCTGTGAATATTGGCGGTGCGATGGTGAGTTCTATTTCTTTGTTTAACGAAGATGTGGTGCGTGAAAAAGACATTCATATTGGCGACACGGTGTTGGTAGAACGTGCGGGTGATGTCATCCCTTATATTGTAAAACCATTAGCCGAATTGCGTGAGGGAACCGAACAAAAAATCATCTTCCCAACACATTGCCCTGTTTGTAGCGAACTGTTAGAAAAGCCCGCCGATGAGGCGGTTTGGCGTTGCATCAACATAGCTTGTGCCGCACAAGTAGTGGAGCGCATCATTCATTTTTGCAGCAAAGATGCGATGGACATCAGAGGTATGGGCGAATCCAATGTGCAGAAATTTTTTGATTTAGGATTGCTCAAAATCATACCCGATCTCTACCGCATCGATTGGGCAAAAGTAGCGCAGCTAGAAGGGTTTAAAGAAAAGTCAATTGCCAATTTGCAAGC